>CADAKR010000036.1 GCA_902788545.1 uncultured Coriobacteriaceae bacterium | reverse complement strand
GGATTTCCTCGATGAGCTGGTCGCTTTTCGCCGAGGAGCCGGCGTCGTCGAGCGTTTGCAGCTCGGCGGTCAGCTTGTCAAGCTCGAGCAGCAGCTTGTCGTTGCGATCGCAAATGGCCTGCATCTCGACCATCTGGGTGTGAAACAGGCTTTGCTTCTCGATTTGCGTGGTTTGCAGCACGGGCGCGTCCGAGCGGTACGTGGCCTTTCGCCGCGCGCGCTCTGAGCGGCTGAAATCCTCGTAGTCAAAAAGCTGGATGTCGTTGGCCAGCTCGGCGCAGTTGCGCAGCACCGCCTGGCTGGTGGCATCTGCTGCGCCGGCGAACTTCTGCCACGTGATGCTGCCCGGTTCGAACTTGTTGTCGAGCACCGCGCGGAAATTGGCCGACTTGCGCTCGGCGCTGCTGAGCGCCTCCATGCCCGACCGCGCGAACGGGCCAACGCCCTTCACGTTGAGGTTGCGCCTGAAGATGGACTTGATCGAATCGGAGTTCGAGCCGGAATCGACGTCCTGGTGCTGGTACTGGTTCTGCTTGCCCGGACCGAGAAGGGGCCGGTAGGGCTCGCCCTTCAGCGCGTACACGCCGCGACGCGCGCCGTAGATGAGTGCGAATATGAGGGCAGCGGACCCCGCCAACCCCAAGAACACGGCCATTGCCGCTATGACGAGCAGTGCGCTCACTGATTCAGCACCTCTTCGCTCTTTTCGGTTACTCTATATACGCCGATGACATTATTACACGTTTACGTGACTTTAAATGGGTTTTCGGGGGCAGGAAAGAAAAACCCATTGGACAGGGGGAGCCAGAAGGACCAGAAGGGGATACCCTTCTGGTCCTTCTGGCGGTCGGCGGGGTGGGTTTTTCTCTCCTGTCCCCGAAAACCCATTACAATGGCGCCATGGAAAACGAGATGTTGCACATCGGGACGACCTCTTCGCCCGAGGAAACGAAGGCGCTGGCCAGCGCCCTTGCCGCCTGCCTGCAAGCGGGCGATGTCGTGCTGCTTTCGGGCGATTTGGGTGCAGGCAAGACCCAGTTCACGCAGGGACTTGCCTTGGGTCTGGGCGCCTCGGATGCCGTCATCAGCCCCACATTCAACATCGTGTTGACGTACGGGTCGGGGCGGCTGGCGCTGCATCATTTCGACTTGTACCGGCTTGATTCAGCCGATCAGCTCGAGGATATCGGGTTGCGAGAGTACTTGGAGTCCGATGGCGTGTGCGTCGTCGAATGGGCCGAGAAGTTTCCTGCCGCTTTCGACGAATACCTGGCCATCGAGATACGGAAAGCGTCGGAAGACGTTCGGTTGCTATCCGCTCTGCCCGTGGGCGCCCGCGCTGCAGAGTTGCTTGCAGGCTGGACGGACCAATTGGCCGCCGGCAATGCGGCAAGTGGCAAAAAATCCGCATTTCCGACGAATTCCGCAATAGCGCATGATGCGACTGGCAAAAAATCCGCTTTTCCGACGATTTTGACGACTCAGCAAGCGCAGGAAGAGAAGTTTGCCCAGGTCGCAAATTCGAAAACCATGTCCGATGCCGCTGAAATCGTCGGAAAAGCGGATTTTTTGCCAATGGGGGCTCGTGTCCAAGGGGCGTCGACCCGATATGTGCTGGCGTTCGATACGGCCAACGAGGTCGTGGCGCTGGGGGTGGGCACGCTTGCCGCCGACAAGAGGCGCGTTGACATCATCGCCACGCGCGAGATTCGAGCGCACAGGGCTTCCAACACGACCCTGGTGCCTGCCATCGACGAGCTGCTAGGCGAGCTCGGCATTTCGCGCTCGGGCATCGCTTGCGTGTGCGTGGGGCGCGGTCCCGGGTCGTTTACGGGCGTTCGCATTGCCATGGCTGCTGCCAAGGGCATCGCCTCGGCGCTCGGCGTGGCGCTCGTCGGCGTTTCGACGCTCGATGCCATCGCGTGGAACGCGCAGGCCGAAGGCGCGCGCGGCGATGCGCTCGTCGTGGCCGACGCCATGCGCAAGGAAGTGTACCCGGCCCGTTTTGCGTTGTTCGACGATGGCGCCCGCCGCCTAACCGCCGACCGCGTCGTGAAGGCCGATGCGTTTGCCTCCGAGCTGGGCGCGCAGGGTTCACGTGCGGGCGAATGCGAGGCGGGCTGCGCGCTTGACCTCCTCGTGTTTGGGGACGGCCTGGTGAAGTACCGCGAATTGTACGAGCCATGCGGGCATGTCCTGGACGAAGCGCTGTGGGAGGTGTCTGGCAGGGGGCTCTTGCTGGCGTTCGCGCAGGCGTGGCGCGAAGGCAAGATCGATCCGTTTGATGCGCGTCGCCACGATCCCGGCTTGCTGCTGCCCGTGTATACGCGCTTGTCCGATGCGGAGGAAAACGAGCGCATCAGGTTGGCGAGCGCAGATCCGAAGAACCTGGAAAGCGGCGTACAAGATGTGGCGTTCGCACCAGACGGCGGCAAGGGGCGCGCGACGATGCACGCGCAAGCGCATCTGACGTCTCGCGCTGATGAGCTGGGCGTGTCGTACAAGCCTCTCGATGCCGCGCATGCAGCTGACGTGGCGGCGATCGAGGCGGCTGCGATGGGCACCGATGCGTGGAATGCAGATCTGGTGGCAAGCGAGCTTGGCCAGCGCAATCGCACTTGGTGGGTGGCCGAAGCGCACGATGAGCTCGTCGGCTACGCAGGCGGCCTTGTCGTCGACGAGGATTTGCAAATCCTGAAGATCGCGGTCGTCCCCGCATGGCGGCGCAAGGGTATAGCGCGCGAGCTGCTCGTGCGTGTTGCAGAAGACGCCCGCAACCTCGGGGCGGTAACCTGCTCGCTCGAAGTCCGTTCGGGAAATGCCGATGCGCAGGCGTTTTACGCGTCGCTTGGCCTGGACAACGTCGGCACGCGTCCACGCTACTATTCCGACCGCGAAGACGCCGTCATCATGACCGGCCCCCTTCCTGTGGCCCAACGCGATGTCGCCGGCATGGAGCTTCAGCACCTCGAAACCGATCGACGAAGCAAGGCGTCCAAGCGTCCGCTCATCTTGGCCATCGAATCGTCGTGCGACGAGACGGCGGCTGCTGTCGTCGACGGCGAGGGCAACTTGCTTTCCGATGTCGTGGCATCGCAAATCGATTTCCACGCGCGGTTCGGCGGCGTCGTTCCCGAGATCGCCAGCCGCAAGCACATCGAGGCCATTTGCGGCGTGTGCGCTGAGGCGCTCGACGTGGCCCAGGGCACCCATTGGCGCGACCTCGACGCCATCGCCGTCACGTATGCACCGGGCTTGCTCGGGGCGCTCGTCGTGGGCGTGGCGTTTGGCAAGGCGGCCGCATGGGCGCTCGACGTGCCGTTCATCGGCGTGAATCATCTCGAGGGCCACCTGTACGCTAACAAGATCGGCGATGCGTCGTTCGCGCCGCCGGCGGTCGTGTCGCTCGTGTCGGGCGGCAACACCATGCTCGTCCACATGCGCGATTGGGGCGATTACGTCACGTTGGGAGCCACGATCGACGATGCCGTGGGCGAAGCCTTCGACAAAGTCTCGAAAGCGCTGGGGCTGGGCTATCCCGGTGGTCCTGTCATATCGCGCGAAGCCGAGGCGGGCGATCCTGCGGCCATCGACTTTCCCCGGGCCATGCTGCATTCGCACGACCTGCGTTTCTCGCTCTCGGGCCTGAAGACCGCCGTCGTGAACTACATCAACGGCGAGCGCCAGGCGGGGCATGCGCTGAACATCCCCGACATAGCGGCCAGCTTCCAGCAAGCGGTCGTCGACGTGCAGGTTGCGAAGGCGAAGACGGCGTTGCAACAAACGGGCGCGCCCACGTTCTGCCTGGGCGGCGGCGTGGCGGCCAACCCGGTGCTTCGCGCTGCCTACGAGCAGCTGTGCGCGAAGATGGGCGTGAAGTTGGTCATGCCCCCGCTTTCCAGTTGCGGCGACAACGCCGGCATGATCGCGCTTGCGGCCCTCGACCGCTATTACCAGCGCAGGTTCTTCCCCTTGTCGGCAGATGCCCAAGCGCACGCCAGCCTCGACGAACCGTACTAACGAAAAACCGGACACTCGGCTTCGAGCCGGACGTCCGGCTCGAAGACAGGCGTCCAATTGCGCGGCTAGCGGCGCCAGCGCTTGTCGTCGGCGGGGTAGCAGAGGTAGGCGACGCCGAGCGAGGCGATGACGAGCACGATGACGCACCCCAGCGTGAACGCGAAGCCGAACATGTCGTTCGTGATGCCCCAGATCGTGGCGGCGACACCGATGCCGATGTCGACCAGCAGCAGGAACAGGCCGTTCGCCGCGCCCCAGCGCTCAGCCGAGGAATTCTTCACGGCGACGGTCTGGTTCACGGGGATCGCCAGTCCGGGGCAAAGGCCGTACGGCAGGCCCGCCGCGTAGAACAGCACGGAGCGCGCGACCGGGTCGAGGTTGGCCGTGGCAGCCACGATGAGCATGCCGAACCCCACGACGCCGCCGAGGACGGCGACGGCGTGGATCTTGATGGCCGGCGTGCGGTCCATGAACGATTTGGAAGCAAGGCGGACGACGATCATCGTGACGGCGGAAAGCGTGTAGAAGATGCCCGCATTGCCCACGCCCAGCGATGTGCCGAGCAAGCCGGAGAAGAAGATCGCGAAGCCCATGGCCGGCGAGATGACCATGATGGGAATGGCGCCTGCAAGCGCGCCTGGCTCGAAGATGCTGTCGATGATGCGGGGCTTCTCCTTGTGCGGGTTCGTCTCGCGCTGCTTGGCCATGGTGCGGTACGTGGCCGTTTCGGGAAGCGTGTCGGGGTACTTCTCGTAGCGGCAGAACACGCATGCGACGAGCGCGAGCACGGCGGGAACGCCCAAGCCCCAGTACAGCATCTCCGGCGGGTCGAACGCTACGAGCGTGATGGCGAGCGCGGGGCCGAACGACATGGCGAGCGCCTGCCCCAATCCGTAATAGCCGATGCCCTCGCCGAGGCGCTCGACAGGCAGCACGTCGGCTGCGGCAGTGGCGGCCGTGGTGGTGACGAAGGCGAAGCCGACGCCTTGCAAGAAGCGCCAGAGCAAAAACAGGTCGGGGTTGGCGGTGATGGCCATTCCCAGCACGCCCACGACGAGCACGACGCCGCCGATCGCCATGGTGATGAGGCGCCCGCGCAGGTCGGCGAGCGGCCCGCCGATGACGCGTGCCACGCCGGCGGCTGCGGAGAACACGCCCGCGCCGACGCCGGCCAAGGTGGCGCCGCCGCCGAGCCGGTTGATGTAGACCGTGCTGCCCGCGTTCAAACCCTGGCCGACCACGAAGGCGCACAACGCGATCAAGATGATGACGACGAATACCGGCGTCCACAGCTTCGGCTGCTGACTATTTTCCCCTGAATTTGGCATGCCGCGTATTGTACGCTACTTGTGCGCCACGTGTACGGCGGCGATACCGCCGGTGTAATTCTTCCACGTGATGTCGCGAAAACCGGCCTCTTCCATCAGCTTCGCAAGTCCGCGCTGATCGGGGAAGGCGCGAATCGACTTGGCCAAATAGACGAAGCCCGACTTGTCGCCGGTGATCAGTCCGCCCCAGAACGGGATGAGGTGCGTCAGGTAGAAACGATACAGCGCGCGCCACACGGGATTCGGCGGCGTTGAGAACTCCAGGCACACGAGGGCGCCTCCCGGCTTCAGCACGCGGTGCATCTCGGCGAGCGCGCGCGGGCGGTCGGGCATGTTGCGGATGCCGTAAGCCATGGTGATGACGTCGTACGACTCGTCGGCGTAGGGGATGTCCTGCGCGTCGACCACGTCGAAATCGACGGGCACGCCGGCAAAGTCGCCGCGGGCCGCATGCATGCGAGCCACTTCCAGCATCTCAGGCACCAGGTCGGTGCATTGGATGTGCGCGGGACGCTTCGTGCGGGCAACCCAGCGCGAGACGTCGCCCGTGCCGCCAGCGATGTCGAGCACGTCGTGCGTGTGCAAGATGGGGGCCTGGCGCATCATGCCGTCGAGCCAGCGCCTATACGCGCCGAAGCTCGACACGGCGTTGAACAGTTCGTACTTGCGCGCAATCTGCGAGAAGATGGACTTCACGCGCTCGGTGGAAAGCTCGGCGGGGGCAGCTTCGCCCGTCGCCGTGTCAATCGTGTGCGTTGTCGATAGTTCGCTCATGAGTTCAGTCTAGCGTATATCCCTGGTGATAAGATATGCGGACGTGTGAAAATCGACCGATTGGCTACAATACATGCTGCTTAGCGCAAAATACGTCATCCCCGTCACGTCCGAGCCGCTGGCTGACACCGCCGTGCTCGTGCGCGATGGGCGAATCGCCGACATCGGCGACGCGGACAAGATGCGCCTGCGCTACCCCGACGACGAGGTGCGCGATTTCGGCATGGCGGCCCTCATTCCGGGCCTCATCGACTTGCACACGCATATGGAAAACTCGGTGCTGCGCGGCATCGTGCCCGACCAGCCCTACATCAACTGGATCCAGGCCGTGCGCTCGGCCGGCGCGAAACTCGACGTCCACGACTGGCATTCCTCTGCCGTGCTCGGCAGCCTGGAGGCGCTGTCCGCGGGTGTCACCTGCGTGTGCGACATCTCGAGCACCGGCGCGTCGTGCTCGGTCATGTCGAAGATGGGCCTGCGCGGCGTCGTGTACCGCGAGGTTGGCGCCATGGACAAGCGCCGCGTCGACGATGCGATGCGCATGGCGCGCAACGACATCGCCCGCTGGTCCGAGCTCGTTGATTCCAGCCGCATCCGCATCGGCATCGCCCCGCGCGAAACGTACGATTGCCACCCGGCCGTGTTCTCGCACGCCGCCCGCATCGCGCGCGAAGAGGGCATCCCCCTTTCCATCTACGTGGCCGAAAGCCGCGAGGAATACGATTTCATCCGCTACGGCTCGTCGGCGCTCTCGCTTGCAAGCCCCGATAACAGGCGCGGTTTCGTCGAGGTGCCCCCGTGGCTTCCCACGGGCGTCTCGCCGGTGCAGTACGTGCTGAACTGGGGCGCGTTCGAAGCCGACAACGTCATCGCGGTCCACTGCGTGCACGTCGACAACGAGGACATCCGCAAGCTGAAGGAACATGACGTGGCCATCGCCGTCTGCCCGCGCTGCAACGCGCAGCTTTCCATGGGCGTGGCGCCGGTCGCCGACTTCCTGCGTTTCGGCTTGCGCGTCGGCCTGGGCACCGGGTATTCGGTTGCCACCAACGCATCCGACATCATCAAGGAGATGCGCGTCGGCCTGCTGCTGAACCGCGCGGTCAACCCCGGCCGCTTCATCGCCACGTCCACGATGCTGCGCATGGCCACCATCGAGGCCGCCCGCGCGCTGAAGATGGAAGACGAGATCGGCTCGGTCGAGATCGGGAAACGCGCCGACTTGGCGGTCGTCGACCTGTCCGATTCGCGCCAGGTTCCCACCGATGACCCGGCGGCAGCCGTCATCAACTCCTGCTCGGCGGCCGACGTCCTCATGACGATGGTCGGCGGCGACATCCGTTACGAGAAAAGCCAATGGCACCTCGATGTCGAGGTTGCCCGCGACATCGCGCGTGTCATCGAGATTCGCTCGAAACTCAGGAGCTAGGAAGAGCATATGGCAAAGCAGAAAATGACCCAAAAGCAACGCGAAGAGCGCATCCGCGCCGCTGAAGAGCGCGAACGCCGCGCCGAGGAAGCCAAGAAGCGCAAGGAGCGCACCAAGCGGATCTTCACGATCATCGTGTGCGTCATCTTGGTGTTGGCGCTCGGCGTGCCGACTGTCGGTCTGGCCCTTCTCGGCGGCGGCGCGTAATCGCCGGAGGTTTTGCATCTTGTTCGGCATCGGCGGCTTCGAGCTCTTCATCATCCTCGTTTTCGGGTTCCTCATCTTCGGGCCCGATAAACTCCCCGACATCGCAAAGACGGTGGGGAAGGGCATTGCGCGCTTCCGCGAGGCCCAGCAAGAAGTGAACGAGGCTATCGGCGACGAGAAGCTGATCGATTTCGACAATCCCGATCAGCCCATCAAGGATCCGATGGAGGCCCTCGACCGCATCGCGCAGCGCCACGAGGAGAAGAAGGCCGCCGCCAAGGAGGCGGAAGCTTCCAGTGCCGCCGCTGGCGATGGCGGTGAAGAGGCCGGCGAGCCCGAGCCCAAGCAGGAGACCTTCACCGAGCGCAAGGCCCGCTACGAGCGCGAACGTGCAGCCCGCAAGGCTGCCGAGGCCGAGGCTGCGAAGAAAGCCGAGGAAGCGCCGGTCGGGGAAGCTGCTGCTGAAACGGTGGCTGAGGCGCCGGCTGAGGCGCCTGCCGCTGATGCGCCTGCCGAAGCCCCTGCCGAGCCCGCAGCTGATGACGCCCCCGCCGCTGCCGCCGCGTCCGCGGACGCTCCTGCCGAGGGAGGTGACGCGTAATGCCCATCGGTCCTGCGCGCATGCCCCTCATGGAGCACCTCGGCGAGCTGCGCATGCGCCTCGTACGCATCGTGGTGGTGTTGCTCGTCGCCGTTTGCGTGTTTTACCTGGCAGCTGGCACCATGGGCCAGTTCTTGCTGCTGCCCATCGCCGACTTTTTGCCCAAATCCGAGGACGGCACGGTCTCGCTCAGCTTCCTGAATGCGTTCGACCCGTTCACGGTCAAGTTCAAAATCGCGTTCTGGATGTCGGTCGTGGCCACGTCGCCCATCATCCTGTGGCAGTTCCTGGCGTTCTTCCTGCCTGCGCTCAAGCCCAACGAGCGCAAGTGGTTCATCCCCACGTTTGTGGCAGGCGTGGCGCTGTTCATTTTCGGCACCGTGTTTTGCTACCTCATCATCTTGCATCCCGCGTTCCAGTGGCTGACCGCCCAGACATCCGATTTGGGCGAGGTGCTTCCCAATGCGGCCAACTACGTCGATGTCATCATCAAGTTCGAAATCGGCTTCGGCGTTGCCTTCGAGCTGCCGATTGTCATTTTCTACCTGGTCATCTTCAACA
>CADAKR010000035.1 GCA_902788545.1 uncultured Coriobacteriaceae bacterium | reverse complement strand
TGCGGGCATCGTCGCGGCGAATCCAGCGCGCAAGCGCCGAGTTCTCGTTGTTCACCATGAGCGTCAGGATCATGCCCAAGACGATGGGCAGGTAGAACGTGAAGAAGCGCCAGATGAACGTCGAGAGCGCCACGATGGAGGGGTCGCCGTACACGTAGTTGAAGAACGTGATGTAGCTGGCCTCGGATGCCCCGATGGCGCCGGGCAGCGGCACGAACGACATGATGAGGTACACGAACGCCTGACACGACACGACGGTGAAATAGTCGTTCGACTCGAGCCCGAAACCGGCGAAGATGACCCACGAAAGCGAGAAGAACACGGTCAGCTGCACGAACGTGACGAGCGAGACCTTCAGGAGCAGCGAGGGGCGTTTCAGCAAGAACTGCATGCCGTCGTATGCTTCCTCGAGCGTTTTCGTGGCGGCTTTTAGCGTCGACTCCGGGTTCTTCAGGATGCCGATGCGCCCGAGCAGGTTGATGACCCAAGTGGTGACCTTGGTGACGCCGTTTTTCGCGAAGGCGAGCGCCAGGAGCATGGCCATGAGCACGAACCCGCCCAAAAACCCGATGGCGACCAGGTACATGATGGGCCGCAGGTCCTGCATGAAGTACTCGAATCGTAGGATCAGAACGATGATGGCATACACGGTCATGGTCATCTGGTACACGATGAAGCGGCACAGCAGCATGGGCATGGCGTGCTCGACAGGCAACCCGAACCGCTGATAATAGTATGCCTGCATGGGCTGGCCGCCCGATGACAGCGGCGTGATGCAGTTGAAGTACTGGCCTATGATGGTGACCAAGAACGTCTTGCCGAACGAAAAGCCCTTGAACAGCGCGTTGCAGATGAGCTGCATGCTGACCGCCTCGAGCAGCCAGTACACGACGATGCCCGCCAGCGCCAGGAGCAAGAACGAGTAGTTGAACGACGCGAAGGCGTTGAGCGTCTGCTCGCCTTCGCCGGCGATGAACAGGTAACCGAACATGACGACGAACGCGATGGCGCACAGCGCGATGTTCACCTTGCGGCCCAGCGAATGCGCCGTGCCCTTGTCGGGGATCACCTCGTTTTTAGCCAGCGGCGTCAGGTCGATGTCGGTCAGGTCCAGCTTGATGCCCGTCTCGGCGTCTTCGGAGTTCGTGCTGTCCGCCGAGACCGAGCGCATCCAGTGGCCGGCGTCGGCGTACGAGGCGTCGGCTTCTTCCTCGGCATCGAAGTTCACGGGATGCAGTTGACCCGTGGTGATGGGGGAGAAGTGCTCCTCGTGGCTTTCCGACGCAGGTGCCGCCTGAGCGTCTTCCCGCTGCTCATCTGGCTGTGTCGCCTGAGCGTCTTCCATGCAATACCTCTCGTGACTGCGAATGTGGATTGGTGCCGGGCACCGCTGACACATTCTACTGAAAACGCGGCAGCGGCGCTCGGCGCCAGTGCCGCGTCTCCAGCTTTAGGCGAACTTGTAAATCACCTGGGCCAGCTTGTAGCCGGCCAGCGCTATGCGGCGGCCCAAGCGCGTCTTGCGGTTCGAGCGCCCCGCCCAGGCCTTCCGAACGTTTCCGTACAGTGTAGGGTTCTTCTCCTTCAAATACGCCCACAATTCGCGGTTTTTTTCGAGCGACTCGGGCGTGTCGATCATGAACAAATGCAGCGTCGAGACGCTCATCATGCATGAAACATAGCCGATCATGAGCATGGCGAGGTTGGGTTCGCGTGCGTACAGCTCGGCGTAATCGACGTCGTCGATGGCCATGTGCGTGGCCAGGATCTGTTCGTCGATGTGCTTCTTCACGACGTCGATCTCGACCGATTGGCCCTCGCGGCCGATGATGTAGTGGTACGGCTCGGCGTTCAGGTAGAACACCGTCTTCACGTAGGGCATGGGGTGCAGCAGAAGGTGGCTGTCCATATACGACACGCCCGTGGGGAGCTTCACGCCCGATTCGCGCAGGATCGAGGTCTTGTACCAGGCGGCGTGTATCATGATGAACTTGTCCTGCCCGGGTGGAAGCCCCATGTCCTTCCAGGTGAACACGCGTCCGGCGGGGAAGAACGAGCGGTACTGCATGATGCGTTGCGACCCGCTGCCCAGATGGTCGTACACGTAGTTGGTGATGAGCAGGTCGGGTGCGTTGCCGCTCTCGACGGTCAGCGCCAGCGCGTCGATGACGCGGCGCAGGGCGTCCTCGTCGAAGTAGTCGTCGGAATCGATGACTTTGAAGTACATGCCGCGCGCCAGCTCCAGCCCGTGGTTCACCACACCGCCCCAATTGGCGTTTTCCTGGTCGATGGCGCTAACGCAGGGATGAGCATTGGCGTAGCGGTGCGCGATGGCGCTCGTGTCGTCGGACGAGCCGTCGTTGATGAGCAGGACCTCGCAGGCATGGTCGCTGGTCTCGACGACCGAGACCAGCGAGTCGATTCCTCGCTCCATGAAGGAAGCCGAGTTGTAACACGGCATGACGAACGTGACCAGCGGTTGGCTCTGGCTGACCATTCGCGTCCCTTCTCGGCTCCAATAGATGTTTTCTAAGTATACCCCACGCTCGACGGGTTCTCGTTTTCCCCACCTCAGCGTGAATATTGGAAGATTTTTCCCGTGCTGTCTGGTAACGCTGATAGAATTTTGGCATATATGTGTTCGCGAACAGAAGAAGGAGACGAGCCGTGACCGATTTGTACACTCCGGTCTACCAGCCCACCGGCGACGAGATTGCCGTCGTCAAGACGTCCCAGGGCACCATTCGCGTGCAGCTAGCTGGCAAGGACGCCCCCATCCATGTGGGCAACTTCGTCGAGTTGGCGCAGAAGGGTTATTACGACGGCCTGAAGTTCCATCGCTACGTTCCCGGTTTCGTCATCCAGGGCGGCTGCCCCAACACGCGCGACATGACGCCCGAGGAAGTGGCTCGCGGCGAGCGCGGCCCGCAAGGCCAGCCCGGCACGGGTGGTCCCGGCTATCGCATCAAGGGCGAATGGCGCACCAACCCCAACAACTCCCACGAGGATGGCGCGTTGGCCATGGCCCGCTCGAGCGATCCCGATTCGGCCGGCTCGCAGTTCTACTTCTGCTTGGGCCCGCAGTACGGCCTCGACTTCAACTACACGGTGTTTGGCCAGACCATCGAGGGTTTCGACGTCATCGGCAAGCTGCGCGCGGGCGATGTCATCGAGAGCATCACGATCGAGAACGCTTAAGAGTTATTTCGGACGACGCTCAAACGGACCAGGAAAACAAGGCTTAAGAAGGTTCCCATGAACAACGACCTATTCCAGCAAGCGAAAACGGCGGCCTACTCAGGCGATTACAACAGGGCGTACGACCTGTACAACATGTGCCTGCAAGACGCTGCGAACCCGCCTCAGGTGGGCGAGATCGGCCTGATCTACCACCAGATCGGCAACTGCCTCATGAAGCTGAACAGCTACTACGAGGCAATCGAGGCCTACACGCAGGCCACGGCCGACTCGGCTTACGACGCGGTGGGCACGGTCAACTGCAACCTGGGCATGTCCTACGCCGCCCTGCGCGACTGGAACAACGCGGTGAAGCACTTCGAGATCGCCGTGTCCGACCGCAATTACCCCACGCCGTACAAGGCGTACACGGGCATGGGCAACGCGCTGTTGAAGCAGGGCAAGTCGGCCGAAGCCGGCGTTGCGTTCCGCGAAGCTGCGCTCGACGAGGCGAACCCCGATCCCACGAAGGCGCTGCTGAACCTGGGCGTGTGCTTCATGGCGCTCAACCGCCCGGCTGACGCCGTGGCGTCGTACGAAAGCGCCTTGCAGTTCAACATGAAGCCCGAAATGCGCAACAAGCTCTATGCCAGCCTTGGCCAGGCATACACGGCTTCGGGTCAGATGCAGGAGGCCGTCGACGCGTTCGAGCGCGCCGTTGCGGCCGTGGCCCAGGGCAACGCCGAAAACACGCAGGCGCTGCCGGCCGTGGCCGATATGTCGGGCCTCGACGTGGCGTCCGACGGCACGGCCATCCCCGAGCAAGACCCCTACGTCGTCGACGAGGCGGCCGTGTCCGAGGATTACTACTTCGCCGACCAATACGCCAAGCAAGGCGATTACGCGCCCAAGAGCGAGGAGCGCTTCTTCAACGCCTCCGACGAGGAGCTCGAGCAGTGGTCGAAGGGCGTCGTCAAGATGGAGCGTCGCCGCCGCGGCACCGGCCTGAAGATCTTCCTCGTCATCGTCGTCTTGATTTTGGCCCTTCTCGGCGCCGGCTTGTTCCTGTACACGCAGGGCTTCGGCTGGCCGATGCAGGAAAACGTCGTCGAGCAGCTGTTCCAGGATCCGTCGAACAAGGCGAACTACGCGGCCAGCCTCAGCGAGGAAGACGTTGCCGACATGGCCAACATCATCCCGGCGGGCTCCACCGCGAAGGTCGACGGCGTCAACAAGGACATGAGCACGTCGACGGCGTATGTCACGGCCACCACGCCGCAGGGCGGAGAGGTGCAATACCAGGTGTCGCTCGTGCGTGACATGCTCGGCTGGAAGGTGTCGAACGTGGAGTTGTACTTCACGAGTCAAAACTAGGTGAACAACGGGACGGGCGATAGCGCCCGTCCCGCGTTAAAGGAAAGGAAGTTTTACATGGCAGTTCAGAAGACTTACACGATGATCAAGCCCGACGGCGTGCGCAACGGCCACATTGGCGAGATCATCAACCGTTTCGAGCGCGCTGGCCTCAAGATCGAGGAGATGCGCTTGGAGATGGTGACGCCCGCGCAGGCCAAGGCCAACTACGCCGAGCACGAGGGCAAGCCGTTCTACGATGGCCTGATCGACTACGTCACGTCCGGCCCCGTGGTGAAGATGGTCGTGTCCGGCGAAGGCGCGGTTGCCAAGGTTCGTGCCCTCATGGGCTCGACGAACCCAGCCGAGGCGGCCCCCGGCACCATCCGCGGCGATTTCGGCCTGACGATGGACGAGAACGTCATCCACGGCTCTGATTCCACCGAATCCGCCGAGCGCGAGATCGGCGTCTTCTTCGGCTAAGCGTTTCGCCGATTCACCACGCCAACCTGTTTCAAAACGGGCGGCTAACCGAAGCGGTTAGCCGCTCTTTTCTTTTGCGGCCACAAGCCGGCGCAGCGATGGTAGAGTGGTTTCATCGCGAAGGCGCTCGACGAGAGAGGGGCCGCCATGCTCTACCGGGTCATGGACAAGCGCGAACTACCGGCGCTCGTTCGTGCGTTCATGGAATCGTACGAGGTCGTTGCTCCCGTTAAACGGGGGAGCGGGTACGTGTTCGACGTCATCGGCTCGCCCGATGAGATCGAACTCGATTACACGCAGACCGATGCATCGCCGAAAAAGTACCTCATGCCGTCCACCGAGACGCTCATGCGCTTCGATGCGCAGATGAACCTGGTCGACGATTTCACCGAGCAGGTTACGCCGCGCGTCGTGTTCGGCGTGCACACCTGCGACATCAACGCGATGAACCGCCTGGACATCGCGCTCATCGAAGGGAAGTACGTCGACCCGTATTACCAGGCGCGCCGCGATGCCACGATGATCATCGGCATCAGCTGCGTGCCGGGCGACAATTGCTTCTGCCACCTCTGGGGCGCCGACGAGGCGCAGTTCGGCTACGACCTGTTCCTGCACGACATCGGCGACAAGTACCTCGTGTCGATGTCGAACGTCGAGGCCACCAACATCCTCGAGGCGGCGTGCGAGATCTCGGAAGCCACCGACGAGGACCGCATCGCGTTCCGCCAGGCAACGCGCGCGCGGCAGGCGGCGTTCAACAAGGACATCCCCGACGTCCAGGATGTGGCCATGCTCATGGACGTCTTCCATTCCGATCCGTTCTGGGAAGAGCTTGGCAGCAGGTGCCTTTCGTGCTCGGCCTGCGCCAGCGTCTGCCCGACGTGCTTCTGCTTCGACATCCGCGACGTCTTGGCGCCAGACGGCAAGACCGGCGAGCGCGTACGCACGTGGGACGCGTGCACGAGTCCTGGGTTTGCGGCTGTGACCGGCGGTTATAACTTCCGTCCGACGGGGCGCGAGCGCGTGCGTCACCGCATGTACCACAAGCTGAACGGCTTCTTCGTCAACCACGACCGCATGCTGTGCGTCGGCTGCGGCCGTTGCGTCAAGGCTTGCAAGACGGGCATCAACCCCATCGAAGTGCTGCGGTTCTTCAAGCGGAAGGGGGCCGACCATGCAAAGTAACATGCCACGCGGCACTATCGAAGTCGACGCGTTGCGCGAGGCCCCGCAGACGATGTCGGGCAGCGAGATGCTGCTTGGAAACGCGTATCGCCCGTGGCCGGCGCGTATCACGTCGATGCGCGACCTGACGGCCAACGAGAAGCTCGTCGAGATGCGCTTCATCGACGAGCGCGTGCGCGAGGCGTTCGTGCACGAGCCCGGCCAGTTTTTGGAATTGTCGCTGTTCGGCGTGGGTGAAGCGCCGATTTCCATCACGAGCTCGCCGACCAAGCAAGGGTTCGTCGAGCTGTGCATCCGCCGCGCCGGCACGGTGACCAGCGCGCTTCACAGCATGCACGCCGGCGACATCGTGGGCATTCGCGGGCCGTTCGGCCGGGGATTCCCAGTCGACAAGTTCCGCGGCAACGACGTGCTCATCGTGGCGGGCGGCCTGGGAATCGCGCCGGTGCGCTCGCTTATCAACTACATTCACGACAACCGCTCCGATTTCGGGAAGGTCACGATCGTGTACGGGTCGCGCACGCCATCCGACATCATGTTCCGCGACCAATTCGAGATGTGGCGCCACCGCAAGGACTTCGAGCTGTACCTGACAGTCGACCATCCCGACGACACCTGGGACGGCGAAGTGGGCGTGGTGACCGAGCCCATGAAGCGTCTCGACATCAACCCGGCCAACACCTACGGCGTCGTGTGCGGGCCGCCTGTCATGTACAAGTTCGTCGTGCAGGTCATGCGCGAGAAGAACATCGACTACGACCACATCTACCTCGATTTCGAGCGCCATATGAAGTGCGGCATGGGCAAATGCGGGCACTGCCAGATCGGCCACCAGTACTGCTGCATCGACGGGCCGGTCTTCAATTACTGGGAAGCCAAGAACATTCAGGGGTCGATGTGATATGGGCGCGTTCAGCTTGATAACCGATGCCGAGCGTCGCGTGCCGCGCGTCGTCGTGGTGGGCCTGGCAAGCTGCTTCGGCTGCCAGATTCAAATCACGAACGCCGAGCCGTACCTGATGCAGATCCTCGGGCAAATCGACTTGCAATACTGGCAGCTCGTCACGTCGGAGGACATGCCGGATGAATTCGACGTCGCCATCATCGAGGGCGCCGTGACCACGCGCGAGGCGGAACAGACCGTGCGCGCTGTGCGGGAAAGGGCCGCGCACGTGATGGCCATCGGCGCCTGCGCCACGACGGCGGGCGTCACGGGTATGGCGGCGCCGGGCCTGGGAGGCCGCGTGGGCGAGGTGTACGAAGGCGCCGCGCCCGAATCCAGTGGCGAGCTCATCGAGCCGCGGCCGGTCAGCGCCGTGATAGAGGTCGATTCCGAGGTGCTTTGCTGCCCGATCGACCCGATGGACTTCGTGGCGGCGCTGCAACGGGTGCTGTTCGGCAGCAACCGCCTGCCCGACACGCGCACGTTGTGCAGCGATTGCAAGCGCAACGAGACGGAATGCTTCTACAACGACGCGACGCTGTGCTTGGGGCTGGTCACGCGTGCGGGTTGCGGCGCGCGCTGCGTGAACCTGGGCCGTCCGTGCAACGGGTGTGCGGGCCTTTCCCCCGACGCCAACGTGGAGGCGGCGCGCATGGCATGCGCAACCTACGGCGTCGATGTTGCCGCCTTCGACAAGGCGCTCGAGATGTTCAACCAGGTGAATCCCGCCTTAGCCGAAAGCGGTGATGAATAATGCGCGCTTCCATCAACGTCGACCACATTGCCCGCATCGAGGGGCACGGCAACGTGCACGTGGTCATCGAGGACAACGAGGTGAAGACCGTCCAGATGGAGGTCGTCGAGCCGGCGCGCCTGTTCGAGAGCATGGTTCGCGGCCGCAGTTTCTCCGAGGTCAGTTACATCTCGTCGCGCGTCTGCGGCATCTGCTCGGCAAGCCACACCGTCACCGACCTGCTGGCTATCGAGCGCATTTTCGGCGTGAAGGTGACCGACCGCGTGAACGCCCTGCGCGAGCTGTTGGTGTACGGGTCCTACTTGCAAAACCACGGCACGCACCTGTACGTGCTGGCCGCCCCCGATTTCCTGGGGCAGAAGAGCGTGTTCCCGGTGGCCGAGATCGACCCGGCGCTGTTCGACAGCGCCTTGGCCTTAAAGCAGCTCGGCAACGAGCTGTGCACGGCGGTGGGCGGCCGTTCCATCCATCCGATCACGGCCGTGGTCGGCGGCTTCACGCACGAAATCGGGCCTGACGAGTACCTGGCGTTCGCCGAGCGCATGGAGGCGATGGTGCCGTTCGCGCTGGCGACGGTCGACGTGTTCAACTCGTTTACGGTGCCCGACATGCGCACGGACGGCGACATCCTGGCCATGTACGCGCCCGACAAGTATGCCGTGTGCGACTCGCGCGTGGCGAAGTTCATCGACGCCGATGTCGCGTTTGACGCCGACGAGTGGACCGATCACATCGAGGAATACCAGGTGCCGCATTCCGGCGCGCTGTTTGCCCGCGTGCGTGCGACGGGCCGCCCGTACATGACGAGCGCGCTGGCCCGCATCAACGTGTCGTGGCCGCATCTGAGCAAGCAGGCGAAGGTGGCCGCCGCGAAGGCCGGCCTGCGCCCGCCCGAGCGCAATCCCTTCCGCAACAACGTGGCCCAGGCCGTCGAGCTGGTCGACGCGCTGGAACGCTGCGCCATCCTCTGCCGCCGCCTTGCTGCCGACGAGTTCGAGGGCGCCAGCACGCCTGCGCCCTTCGAGGTGCGTGCCGGTCGTGGCGTGGGCTACACCGAGGCCCCGCGTGGCGTGGTGTTCCACGAGCTCGAGCTCGACGATGCCGGCCGCGTGGTGCATGCGTCGATTATCACGCCGACCTCGCAAAACGTCGCCAACATGGAAGCCGACATGCGCCAGCTGGCCGAGTTGCTGCTAACACAAGGCGCCGACGAACCAACCATCCGCCTGAGGGTCGAAGAGCTCGTGCGGGCCTACGATCCCTGCCTCAGCTGCAGCGTCCACTAAAGGGACCAAAAGGGGAGTATCCCCTTTTGGTCCTTTTGGGCCAGATGGGGCATCGCCCATGCGCCTGGAGGTGCGTTTGTGGACCTGTGCCGTTCACAAGCCGTCCACACCTGTTGTGGCGGGTGTGGAGTTTGAGATTCGCCGAGTTGGGCATGGTAAAATCCAAGGTCGCACACGCTATTAGCAACAACTGACCCAAAAGGGGTTTGGCAATATGTCCATAAGGGATTCGCTTTCCAATTTCACGAGCGGCTTCGGCGGCTTTGGTGGCAACATGTCGGCTGACATGGCCATCGACCTGGGAACGGCGAACACGCTCATCGCCATTTCGGGCGAAGGCATCGTCATCAACGAGCCTTCGGTCGTCGCCATCGAGAAATCAACTCATCGCGTCCTGGCCGTCGGCCATGAGGCGAAGAACATGATCAACCACACGCCCGACGCGTTTTCCGCCGAGCATCCCCTGAAAGACGGCGTCATCGCCGATTACGACGTCACCGAGGCCATGATCTCGGCGTTCATCAACAAGGCTGCGCCGCGCAAGTACCCGTGGCAGGCCAAGCCGCGCATCGTCATCTGCATTCCGTGCGGCGCCACGTCCGTCGAGAAGCGCGCCGTGTTCGAGGCCGCCATCCAGGCGGGCGCGCGCCAGGCGTACCTCATCGAAGAGCCCATGGCGGCTGCGATGGGCGCTGACCTGCCGGTCACCGAGCCCACGGGCAGCATGGTGGTCGACATCGGCGGCGGCACCACGGAAGTCGCGGTCATCTCGCTTGGCGGCATCGTCACGTCGTCGAGCCTCCGTTTGGCGGGCAACAAGATGGACGAGGCCATCTCGATGCACCTGCGCAACTTGCTGGGCATCAAGATCGGCGAGCGCACGGCCGAGGTCATCAAGATCAAGATCGGCTCCATCCTGCCGTTCGACGACGGCCGCGAACGCGACATGATCATCTCGGGCCAGGACATGGTCACCGAGCAGCCCAAAGAAGTCACCATCCAGTCGGAAGACGTGCGCGCCGCGCTCATCGAGCCGTGCGAGGACATGGTGCTGTCCATCAAGGAGACGTTCAAGACGACCAATCCCGACCTGGCCAGCGACATCATCCAGAACGGCATTCTGCTGACGGGCGGCGGCGGTCTGCTTTCGGGCCTCGACCGCTACCTCACCGACAAGCTGGAGATTCCCGTGTGGGTCAGCGAGACGGCGCTTACCAACGTCGTCACCGGCTGCCTGAAGGTGCTCGAAACCCCCACCGCGCTGCGCCAGACGCTCATGAGGTCGCGCTAAGCGCGAACGAGGACGCGCTCCATGCCGCTCAACTTTCCACAGAACGGGTCCCCCGCGACGCGCAACATCGTGCTCGTCGCATTGCTCATCGTGTCGCTTGTGCTCGTCACGGTCTATGCGCGCGAAGGGGAGGCTGGCCCCATCCATTCGGTCCAAAACGCCATCACGGGCGGATCGGCCCAGGTCAGCCGCGTCGGCGCCGGGCTGGGTTCCGCGACGGAAAACGCGGGCGAGGCGTTGTCCGATCTGACGGCGAACGAATCCACGCTCAGCGGTCTGCGCCAGCAGAACCAGGAGCTCCGCGAGCTGCTCGCCAGTGCCGAGGAATACCGTCAAGAGGCCGAGCGTTTGCGGGGCTTGCTCGACATGAAGCAGGTTAGCGGCGTTTCGGGTCCGGTCGCGCACATTATCGGCCGATCGTCTAATGCGTGGGACCAATCCATCACCATCGACCTCGGTTCCGAGGAAGGCGTCGAAAGCGGCATGACCATCATGGGCGCGACGGGCGTCATCGGCCAGGTGTCGAGCACGGCTGCCCACACTTCGACGGTGCGCCTGCTGACCGATCCTAATTCGGGCGCTGCCGTGATGATCCAGTCTTCCCGCGAAAACGGCATCGTCCGCGGGTCGATCAACGGCTTGCTCTACCTCGAAGACCTGAAAGAGGACGTCATCCCCGAGGTGGGCGACGTCATCGTGACGTCCGGTCTGGGCGGCAGCTACGAGCGCGGCCTCATCGTCGGCGCCGTCGTCAGCGTGAACAAGTCCGCCAACAACCCCACGGGCTCGATCATCGTCAGCCCCAACGACAGCGCCTCCCTTCTCGAGGAGGTCATCGTCGTGTTCAAGGCGCCCGATGTGGCGGCTGAAGAAGCGGCGAAGGCCAAGGCCCAGGCCGAGGAAGAGGCTGCGCGCGCCCAAGCCGAAGCCGAGCAGCGCAGTCAAGAAGAGGAAGAGCAGTCCGAGGAAGGCGGTGAGGCTGCATGATGGGCCCCGACCGCATAGCCGTCCTCGTGGGCGCGGCCTTGGCCGTGCTTCTGCAAATCGCCTTGGCGCCCTACATCGCCATCGGCCCGGCGATGCCCAACTTCGTCGTCGTGTTCGCGATCCTCGTGGCCGTTTCGCGCCCGCATGCGTACGGCGCCGTGCTGCCGTTCGTCCTAGGGCTGCTGTTCGATTTGTTCTCCGGCGGGCCGGTTGGCGCCATGGCGTTCGTGCTCACCGCGTTCTCGTTCCTGATCGCGCGCCTGTACTCCTCGCTCGAAAACGACACGCTGTTCATGCCGCTTGCCATGATGGCGCTCGGCTTGCTACTCGTCGAGCTGTCATACGGGCTGTTCCTCATGATGTTCGGCTACAGTGCCGGGCTCTTCGAGGCATTGGCGTACCGGGTCGCTCCGTGCTTTGCGTACGACCTGGTGATCGCGGTGATCTTGTATCTGTTCACATCGCGGTTCCTGCGCCAGTCCGGCACCGCCCACCACAACATCACGCAACTGCGTTAGGAGGCGGTCGATGGTCACAGCAATCATCGCCGCCATCGTGACGATCGTCGTCGCCCTCGTCGCCATCGGCGTGTTCATGGTCATCCGGTCGCGCCGCGACGGCATGACGGCGAAGCCGCATTCGCATGGGCGCGACGTGGTGAAATCCATCGACAGCGTCGGCATCATGTCGTCGGGAGGAGGCGAGAAGGTCGCAAGCAGCCGTCCCGTCTCCGCAACGAAAGCCCCCATGTCGACCACGGGCCGCGCCAGCGAGCCGGTGCGTTCGCGTTTTGTCGCCGTGGGCGTGTTGGCTGCAGCTGTGTTCGGCTCGCTTGCCGCGAAGCTGTGGAGCATGCAGGTGCTCTCGTCGAGCCAATATGCGAACGAGGCCCTGCAGAACAAGTACACGACCGTGGCCACGCCGGCGCCGCGCGGCCTCATCTACGATTCCAACGGCTTGCTGCTCGTGAAAAACCGCACGACCCTGACCGTGTTGGCCGAAGCGTCGGTCGCCGAAGACCACGACGTCATCCAGCGCCTGTCTGCTGTGCTCGGCTTGCCGTACAACGTCGTGCGCCTGCGCATCCAGGACCAAAGCTCCGGTGCGCAAAGCCAGCGCGTGGTGTCGAAGGACGCCCGCCAGCGCGATGTGGCGTTCATCGCCGAGCATTCCGATGCGTTCCCCGGCGTCACCGTGCAGGAGCGCACCGTGCGCGAGTATCCCTATGCCGCGCTTGCCGCTCACCTGCTGGGGTACACGGGCCCCGTTTCAGAGGAAGAGCTGCTCACCACGCCGAGCAACCGCAGCATCGAGCTGGGCGACACGGTGGGCAAGAGCGGCGTCGAGGCTTACTACGACAACGTGCTGG
>CADAKR010000034.1 GCA_902788545.1 uncultured Coriobacteriaceae bacterium | reverse complement strand
ACTCGCCGTCGGAGTAAGCGCGCGTGCGCTCGCCCGCGCGGAATGCGGGGCGCACCGAATCGAACTGCACGCCCATGCCCATGAGCCACGCGATGGTGTCGCCCGACTTGTCGTAGTAGGCCTTCACGAGCTTCGCGTCAACCTGGTAATGGGTGTAGAACATGTGCTTGCGGAACATCTCGCCCGGGGTGAGCGTGATGCCCATCGCCTTCTGCATGGGCGAGCCCACGCCGCACGGGCCCATGCCCATGTTCGCGGCGCCGCCCGCGTTCGCGGCCTTTTCCAAGCAGATAACTCGCGAACCGCCCTCTGCCGCCGCGATGGCCGCGGCCAAACCCGAAAGCCCCGCCGCAATGACGACGACATCGGTTTCGTACTGTTGCTTCATGATGGTCCTTTCTCGTTTGTGCGCGCCTAAGCCGAAATGGCCGTTGACGCTTCGGTCATCGCAGTTATTTCGTTACTTCGACGGTTGGGAACTCCATGCCCCGATACCGCTTCAACTCTTCGGAAATCTCGTGCTGGTGCTCGAAGAACCCAGCCGTGGTCTGCATGATCTCGTTGAGGTGCTCCGCTCGCGCCGCATCGTCGTTGCGGTCGCGGATCAGGCCGTTTTCCGGATCGATGACCAGGGTGGGACGACCCGTCTTCGGGTTGGTGCCGAGCACGCCGCCCGCTCCGCAGACCGCGCACTCCCACGGGAACTCGATGCCGTCCCAATGGGGGTCGCCCGGATACACGAGGCTCGAATGGCAGTTGGGGCACACGCCGTCATCGGGATCGCCCAGCCAGCCGCGCTCTTCCGCCGGCGTGTTCAGCGCGTCCCACACGTGGTCGGCCATGCCTTTCATGTGCTCGACGATGTCCTGGTGCAGCAGCACGGCGCCGGGACGCGGCACGCGCTGCGCCATGTAGCGGTCGACGACCTGCAGCGACATCGTGAACATGGTCGCCTGCAGACCTTCGAGGGCAAGCGATTGCCAGTCGTGCTTCGACCCTCCCACCGACACGAGTGCGGCAACGGGGTTGGGACCCGGCTTCACGACGCCGATCGAGCGCAGGAACGCGCGCTCGTAGGCGAGGAAGCGCTGGGCGAAGCGCAGGTACAGCGAGCTGGGACCCAGGTCGTAGGTGGGAACCGCGATGACCACGCCATCGCAAGAATGCAGCTCGGTGATGAGCGCGTCGGCGTCGTCCTTGTCTTTCAGGACGCAACCCTTGTAGGCTTTCGTCGGGTCTTTCGCCACAGCGCCCATTTGCATCGTGCAGCCTTCGCAGCCGGTGCAGGCCTGGATATCGTAATCGAACAAATTCACGAGCAGGGTTTCCGCTCCGTGTTCCTGCAGTCGCTCGAGGGCGATCTTCGCGAGGATCTCGCTGTTTCCGCCTTTCCTTCCGGCGGTAATCGCCATCACCTTGTAAGGCATACGCCTCTCCTTCCTTATTGCTGGGCCGTTCGGCTCCGTTTCACAAACCTGCAGACTAGTGAACCTTCTCTTCGAAACCGGTGAACACCGCAATGCCCGTGTACGTCTTGGGGGCCTCCTGGCCCGCGAGGACGCGCAGCGCGCCCGCGGCCATCGCCGCCAACTCGAACTCCCCCGGGTATGCGCACACCGGAGCGATCCATTCGCATGCGTTGCGGATGCTCTCGACGAGGTCCTCGTCGTGGACCATGCCGCCGCCGAGCAGGATGGCGTCCACATGCCCCGCGAGCACTGTCGCCATCGAGCCGATGTATTTGTTAAGCTGGAAGAGCAGCGCGCCCCACGCGCGCTGGGCGGCAGCATCGCCGGCCGCGGCACGGCGGCGAACCTCGATGGCATCGGAGGTCCCCAGCAGGTCGACGAACCCGCCTTTCTTCATGCACAGCTCGCGGGTTTCCGCGACGCTATGACCTGCGTCCAGATAGTCGAGCACGCCGGCGACGGGCACGGCACCGCAGCGGGTGGGCGCCATCGCGCCTTCGCCTCCGACGATGTCATAGCCGTCGATCATGCGCCCGTGCTGATGCGCCGAAATGGACACACCGCCGCCGATATGGCACACGATGAAGTCGCACTCGTCGTAGCGACGCCCCATCGATGCGGCATGGCGGATGGCGGTCTCCTTCAGGTTCAGCGCGTGCAGATGCACGTTTCGGTACACGCCCGCGATGCCCGTCATGCGCGCTTCGTCGCAAAGCTCGTCGGTGTCGGGCGGGTTCACCACGAACGCGGGAACGCCGGCCTTCGCCGCGAACTCATGAGCCAGCTGGCTTCCCAGCTGGGCGGGATGCTGCACGCCGTTGGCGCCACGGTAAGCGTGGTCGAGCATCACGTCGTTCACTTCGTAGGTTCCGCCCTCGCACGGGAGCAATCCCCCTCCGCGCCCCACGAACGCGTCGATCTCGTCGAGCTCGACACCATGCTCGGCAAGGACGGCCAGAATCATGTCGCGGCGATACGGCAGCTGGGCCGACACGCTTTCGAACTCGTCGAGCTTGGCGGCGTCGTGGGCGACGCTGCTCGTGAAAACCTCGGTTTCGCCTTCGAACAGGCCCACCTTGGTCGAGGTGGAACCCGGGTTGATGGCAAGTACGCGATAAGCAGCACTTTCCATACCCTACGCCTCCTTAAGCGCCTGGGCGCGCACGCAGCTCATGGCGACATTCCCCAGGATCTCGCTTACCCCTGCGCCGCGCGAGCAGTCGCAAACGACCTTCGCGAAGCCCTGCAGCATCGGGCCGTAGGCGTCGGCATGCGCGAATTGCTGCACCAGTTTCACGCCGACGTTTCCAACGTTCAGGTCGGGCCAGATGATGATGTTCGCACGTCCCGCGACTGCGCTTTCCCGACCGACCTTGCGCTCGGCGATGCCGGGGTTAATGGCGGCATCGAGCTGGAACTCGCCGTCGATCGCTAGGTCGGGGCGTCGCGAGTTGGCGATATCGCGCGCTTCGGTGACCTTCTCGACAAGCTCGCCGGCAGACGAACCGCACGTCGAATACGACAGGAGAGCGCAACGGGGTTCCCACCCGCACAGCGCCTTCACGGTTTCGCAGCACGATATGGCGATGCTCGCCAGCTGATCGGCCGACGGGTTCGCGCACACTGCCGAGTCGCCGAAACCGAGCAGGCTGCCTTCGGGGCCTTCGAAGCCCGGGATGTTGAAGATGCCCATGCTCGAGATGACGTCGATGCCCTCGGCGAGCCCGACGAGCGCCTGGCCTGCTGCGATGACTTCGCCCGTCGTGGCGATCTTACCCGCGAAAGTGATGTCGACATCGCCGATCGCCTGCAAGATCATCGAGCGCTCGAGCGGACGGGAGAGGCGCCGACGTATGCCCTTTTCCTTTAGCTGGCACACGGGAAGCGCGCTATACCGGCTCACGAGGTCATCTGATCCCTCGTCGCTGGTGGTGTCGGAATACTCGAAGATGTCGGCGTTGATGCCCCGCCCTTCGGCCAGCGAGCGCAGTTCGGCCTCGTCTCCTACGAGGACGGCCGTCGCGATACCCGCCTGCACAGCTTCGGCGGCAGCCTTCATGATGGTCTCGTCCTGGCCCTCGGGAAACGCGACGCGCTGCTGGTTAGCCTTGGCGCGCTCGAGCA
Source organism: uncultured Coriobacteriaceae bacterium (assembly GCA_902788545.1). GTDB lineage: Bacteria > Actinomycetota > Coriobacteriia > Coriobacteriales > Eggerthellaceae > UBA9715. The sequence goes on along the minus strand of CADAKR010000034.1, from coordinate 5,370 downwards.
CGGTTTCCATCAAACCCATAATTCCTCCTCCGTGTGACGGCGACCGCACGGGTCGCCGATTCAGCTCTACTCTTCGACTTCCTCGGCAACGCGATCGACGAGTTCGCCGAACGTCTTCATCGTCATGATTTCGTGGATGGTGACTTCCGCATCCAGTTCGTTTTCGATGGTGGAGGTGAGCGCGATCATCTCCATCGATTTCGTCCCCATATCGCTGAGCAGCGTATCGCGCGTGATTTCGCCCTCGTACCCGTAGGCCATCCGTGCGTATTCAGCGAGTTGATCAAACAGTTCCGTGTTCATGATTCATTCCTTTCTTTAGACCAAAGAGGAGTTTCCTCTTTGGGCTTCTTTGGGTTGTTGGCTTGATTTAGTCGAGTTCGAAGACGAGCTCTTTGTATTGCGGGCGGTCGATGGTCTTGGCGTGTACGCCGACCGTTTCGCCGGCCATGATCTTTGCGCGAACGTCGGCGGCCTTCTTCTTCGACAGACCGTAGACGACGAACGTGTACTGGCATCCCTCGTCGAGCTCGACAGTGCCGTACCCGTATTTACCGTGCTCTTTCAGGTGGGGCTTGTCGTTTTGGATGCCGGGAATCGTGAAGTTCAGCAGCTTGCCGTGGCCCGACACCTCAACCCATTCGGTGCCGTGGTATCCGCAGGTATTGCAGGCCAGATGGGGTGGAAATTCCACAGCTCCGCACTCCTGGCACTTGCGCGCGTAGTAGACGCCTTCTTCGAGCCCTTCGTAGAACTTTTTCACGATAGGCTCCATGTCTTTAAGCAACATCGGGTTCCTCCTTCTCGCTTAGTCGTCGACGCCTAGGAAACGGTGCGCAGGATCTGGCACCGGACATTCTGGGAACCGCCGAATCCACGCAGCAACGCGGTCTCGGGGCGTTTCTCGATCTGCGTGGGACCGGCTTCGCCACGCATCTGCTTAACGGCCTCGTAGACGTCGGCAAGTCCCGACGCGCCATGGGCGTGACCGAAATTGCAGCGGCCGCCGTGCGGATTGATGGGCTTGTCGCCCCAATACGCCGTGCGTCCGTCGATCGCGTACTGCCACGCCTCGCCGCGCGGGATGTAGCCGCACTCCTCGGCGGCGACGATCTCGGAGGCCAGGAAGAAGTCGTTGCACATGAACAGGTCGACCTCGTCGGGCGAGACGCCGGTGAGCTCGTAGACCTCCTTGATGGCGGTCGTCGTTCCCTGGCGCTCGTTGGAGGCAAGCCCCGCCTCGAACGCGGACGAACCGGTGCCGAGCACCTCGATCGGCGTGTGGGGCACGCCGAGGGCGAGCGCCTTCTCGGTCGGCATAACCACCAAGGCCGACGCGCCGCTGCACTTGGTCTCGAAGCCGCTCACGCGCAGGTACATGGTGACCTTCGGATTGAACATCGAAGCGAGGAACTCATCGGCGCTGGCCAGGCCCTTTTCGGCGGCAACCTGGTCGTAGTCCTGATCGTAGTAGCCCAGCGGATGCGCGACTGCTGCCTTGCGAAGCACCTTCGACAGGCCGTTGAGCGCCTGGTCGATCTGATCGTCGGACAGGTCGTAAGTCATGCGATACTCGTTGATCCAGTTGTCGAACGAGATGCCGAACGCACCGTCGAGCGGGCGGCCGTATGCGCGATCGTAAATCTTATCGAGCGAGGGCAGCATCACCTCGAGCGGGAAAGGCTGGCGGATGTGGGACGGTGCATGCTCGACCGGCAACGTCGACGCCAGGTCGACCGCCCCCGACAGCACCACGTCGTAGGTGCCCGATGCCACCGCCATGACAGCTTCCTGCAGCGCCACGTAACCAGTGCAGCACGCTTCCGAATGCGCCACCGACCCGATGCCACGCACGCCGAACCAATCGGCGACCTGCATGTTGGGGGTAATGCAGTCGTTGATCATGAAGGGATTTGCCGCGCCATGATAGAAGTACTGGATATCGCGCGGCTCCAAGCCGGCGTCAGCTATCGCCTCGAGCGCTGCGTAACCGAACGCCTCGCCCTCGCCGATGCCCTGGGTTTCGGGATGCTCCTCGAAATCGCAGAACGGCGTGCAGCCCACGCCGACAATCGAGACGCTTCTCATGTCCTTTCCAAGTTTCACCATGCTCATCACTCCTTCCGAAAACGGATTCTCTCTATGACAGCGCCCGCCTTTTCGGGCGGGCGCCTTAGTACCTAAAATTTATTTGCCCTGCGCGAGCAGCTCGAACGCGTACTCGGTCGCTCCCTGGCCGATCGGCATCATGACCGATGCGATCACCGCCGGGTCGAGCGAGTTCACGTAGCGGAAGCCGAAGAAGCAGTAGCCCTTGTGGTACTTGCCGTACGTGTCGAGGCAGCGCCTAACTTCAGCTTGCACCTCTTCGGGACTGGCGTCTTCGCGGGCAACCTCGCCGTTAGAATCGAATCCGCCGACGAAGCCGATCTGGTCGCCGTATTCCCGAATGAGCTTCTCGATATCGTTGCTGACCTGAACCGACGACCATGCAGCCCACCCGCAGTCGATGAAGTCCTCGACGAGCTGTTCCGCATAACCGCAGCAGTGGTAAATGGGGATGATGCCACGCTCGATGCATGCCTGGGCAAAACGCTTGTGATGGGGCTTTATGAGCTCGCGATACGTCTCGGGCGACATGAACAGGTTCTTCTCCGTGGCGATGTCGTCGAAATACGTGATAATGTCGGGATGATAGGCGTCGATGATGTAGTCAAGCGAGGCGATCTTGTAATCCGTGATGGCCGTGAACAGCTCGTTGGTCGCTTCGGGTTCCATGACCATCGAGACGAGCGCCTCCTCGAAGCCCATCAGGGCCGCCAGGCGCTCGAAGACACCGTTGCCGAAGCCGAAATCGACGGCCTCGAAATCGCGGTTGGGCTCGCCGATCATCGCGCATTCCTTGGCGTATTCGGCCTTCCAATCGTAGGTGGTGCCGTCGGGGATGGTGATCTGTTCGCGCCATTCGCAGATGTCATCGAGCGGGGTCAGGGTAACGTCAGGCACGCCGGCTCCGCCACCAGAGGCAGGGTATTCCCACCTGTTCCCGAAGCCGTCCATGTGGTCGCCGAACTGGGCGCCCTTCTCGATCGCCGGACCATTGATGGCACCGAAGCCCATAACCTTGTTTCCAACGAAGCTATTGGGGATAAGCGACGTCGGCTTGTGGTTGAGGAAGTTCAGATAATTCGCCTTGAAATCGAACTGCGGTTGATCACCCATGAGAACACCCCTTCTTTGTATGCATGGAACAACTTTGAAAAACGCTGGCGAAATGCCGTTTCTTGCGTTAAAAGCATTTTATGTCGGGGTGAAAATGAGATACTATGGTTATGGCAGACAGAATTCCAATCCATTGTCGAAATATTTTTGTCTAGATTGGACAAATAATATGAAGCTCAACATGTCGATGGTCGAGGCCTACCTGAAGGGGTGCGAGACCGAGAGCAACATTCAGTCGAACACACGCACTATTCGCGGCATGCGCTTTCTGACCGAAGGGAGTTCGGATTATACGCGCGATTATGTTTACGTGAGCATAGCCCGCGATTATTTCCAGGACCCCCAGTATTCCGATGCGCTTATCTTGGCCAGCGGGAGGAACCACATCATCTGCAAGGGGCTTGAATATGCCGAACTTGTAAACGAAGTACTATCGGCGTTCGATTTCTACAATAGCGCCGAACGGCGCCTTGGCCGATTGTCTGCGCAGCACTCGCCTATTTCGGATATGACCGACGTCATCGGACGGCTCATCGAGGCGCCGTTCCTCGTTTTCGGCATCGACGGGGCGTTTCTGGGCGGCTCACATGTCGATAAACTTCCCGACGCAAGTCTTGCACGCAACATCCGCGAGCTCGGCAGCCTGGGTGCGGACATCATCGGGTCGCGCTTCATAGACGACTCGGGGATTATCCATCGCGACCTGTCGACCAAGCCGAGGGCAACACGAGGCCCCGAGGGCAACATCGCGGTGAACATGTACCTGAAGGACAGCAGGGAGGTTCTCGGTTTCGTGCTGTGCTTCCCCTTGCAGCCGCAAGACACCCGCCTTGCGTTTGCCCTTGAGCCGCTTTTGGCCAACTTCCTCGTTGGGGCCCGGGAGTTCACCGACGGAAGGTCATCGCACCAAGCGCTTCACATGGCGCTTGCGAACCTGCTGCACGGGAGAAGCGTTTCCGCCGAGTCCAAGGAACGAATCGAGCATTTGATGGGACCCATTCAGCGCCTCAGCGTGGTGCTCGTGCGAAGCTTGCAGACTACCAACCGAACGCAGCGCATTCTGCTCGCAAAGGAGATGAGCGATCTTTTGCCCCATTGCGTCGCAGCGGAAATCAACGAGGCCGTCGCTTTCGTCATTCCCGAGCGCATGTCGAGCAAGCTGATTGACCAGACGCTCGAGCGCTTCGACCCCGAAAACGCCGCGGTGGGCGTTTCAATGCCGGTCGTTGGCCTGGAGCAACTGACTTTGGCGATGCGGCAAGCGGAATTCGCATGCGGGTCGGCAAGCGGGCCTGGCGTGCGTTACTGCAAAGACCTGGCTCTGCCCTTCCTCTTGCGGGCGCTTCGCGCAGAAGAATCGGCGCAGGACCTGCTCCACCCCGCAATCGGCATCATCACCCACTACGACACCGATCACAACACGCATCTCATGGAGACGCTCAGGGCCTACCTCGACGCGCGCTACAACCAAGTCGAAGCCGCGAAGAGCCTTCACGTGCACCTCAACACGTTCAAGTACCGCCTCAAGCGCATCGAGGAAGTATCGAATCTCGACTTCATGAGCAAAAACGACATGCTCTACCTGCAGCTGTCATTCGAGCTGCAGTCGTAACCTGCAAACGCTACGGCCTCTCATTAGCCTACTCGAATGCTAGTCTTTCCATCTTACAAATGGCCAACAAATGAGCCGCCTCCCCAGGGAGGCGGCTCATCAAGAACCTACTGGAAAGGGCTAGTCTTCTTCCGACTTCCTTCGCTCGTTTGCTACGCGCCGTGCGGAATACGCGGCCATGGCGGTGCCTGCCACGGCTGCGACTGAAAGCAGGCCGCCGAAGCCGGTGAGCGGATCGGCCGTCTTCGGAGTCGCCGACGCTTTCGAGGCACTGGTCTTCGGAGTTGCCAACTGCGACCCCTTCGCGGCTGCCGAGCTCGACGACGATGATGACGACGTCGACTCGGAAGGCAAATCGCCGCCACCGCCCTGTGACGTGTCGTCGGCCTGCTTTCAGTCGAAGCCGTGGTTCTGCATGTCGGATACGATTTGCTCGACGATTGACTTGCGTTGCTCGCTGATTGCTTCCTTGCTGCCCATGACCGTGACCTCCTGATGTTCGCGGCGACCTCTTTGGTTGCCTTGTGGGATGGGGG
>CADAKR010000033.1 GCA_902788545.1 uncultured Coriobacteriaceae bacterium | reverse complement strand
CAGGAGAGGTATTTCTGGGATTGGGAGCATCTCAACACGGAGGGCGCCACGGTGTTTTCCGGCTCGTTGGCCAAGCTTATGGCCACCAAGGACGCGGGTGAAGACACAGGCGCGCTGTTCATGACCTACGACGAGAAGCTGGCCAGCATCGACGCGATCTCGCTGGCGCTTCTGAAAGACGAGGTCACCGCCGACGGCGTGGAGCTGAAGGCAAGCTGCCTTACGGGCACGAACGTGAAGCCCGAATACCAGTTCCTGGCTACCGGCGCCGATGGCGAGCTGCAGGTCATCCAGGATTACTCCCCAAGCGACACATGCCTGTTCGCGCCCGGGAAAAGCGGCGCGTACACCGTGCGCGTTAACGTGCGCCAGCAGGGCAGCGACGTCGAGTTCGAAAAGCACACGCAGCATCGGGTGGTGGTGTAGGCGGCCATGCAGTTCTACACGCTTGCATACGTGCTGTTCTTGGTGGCCGCGCTTGCGGTGTACTACCTGGTGGGCCGCTTCGTGCGGCGCGGCCAGTGGGTAGTGCTGCTCGTGGCGTCGCTTTCGTTCTACGCGTTTTCCGGCTGGCAGAACTTCGCGTTCATCGGCGTGACGGCGCTTTCCACGTGGGTGGGCGGCCTGGCGTTCGCGCATTTCGAAAGCCAGTCGAAGGCGGCGCGCAAGCAAGTCGAGTCGCGCGATGAGAAGAAGGCCATCAAGCGCCGCTTCACGCGCAAGAAGCGCCTGGTGCTGTTGGCCATGCTGCTGCTGAACTTCGGCATCCTGGCCTATATCAAGTACGCCGACGTGCTGGTGTCTTATGTCGCGCCCGGAAGCGGCTGGCATGCGGGCATCTTGCTGCCGCTCGGCATTTCGTTTTACACGTTCCAGTCGATTTCCTACGTCATCGACACGTACAACGCCAAGTACGACCCCGAGCGCAATTTCGCGCGCTACCTGCTGTTCGTGTCGTTCTTCCCGCAGCTGATCCAGGGCCCGATCAACCGCTTCGACGCGCTGGCGGCCCAGCTCTACGAGCCGCACGCCTTCGACGCGCGCAACGCCCGACGCGGCCTGCTGCAGATTGGCTACGGCGCGCTGAAGAAGTTCGCGATCGCCGATATCCTGGTCATATCGGTCGACGCCGTGTTCGACAACGTGAATCCATCCATGCCCGGCTCGGTCATCGTGTGCGGCATCCTGCTGTACGCGGTGTACCAGTACGCCGACTTCTCGGGCGGCATCGACATCGTGCTGGGCTCGGCGCGCCTGTTCGGCGTGGAAATGGCCGACAACTTCCGCCAGCCCTACTTCTCGGTTTCGCTCGGCGACTTCTGGCGGCGCTGGCACATCACGTTGGGCGCGTGGATGCGCGACTACGTGTTCTACCCGTTCGCGCTGCTGCCCGGCGTGCAACGCTGGGGGAAGTGGCTGACTGCGCACTGCGGCAAGCACATCGGGCGCACGCTGCCGGCATGCGTGGCCAACATCATCGTGTTCTTCCTCGTGGGCCTCTGGCACGGCGCCGAGTCGCACTTCATCTTATGGGGCTTGTACAACGGCCTGGTCATTGCGGCAAGCGACCTGCTGACGCCCGTGTGGGATCGGCTGAACCGGGCGCTACATGTGAACATGGAGGGGCGCGCGCACCACGTGTTCTGCATCGTGCGCACGTTCATCGTCGTGAACATCGGCTGGTATTTCGACCGCATCGTCGGCGCGGGCGATTTGGCGACGTGTTTCTACAACACCGTGTTCAACTTCCAAGCGGGCCTGTTCGTGCCCGAGATGATGAACCTGACCGATTCGCTGCAGATGACGGCCCTGCCGCTGGCGTTTGCGGCCACCGTCTTCGTGTTCGTCATCAGCGTGCTGAAGGAACGCGGCCACGATGTGGCCGGCGCCATCCTCGATTGGCCCGCTCCCGCACGCGGCTTGCTCTACGCCTTCGTGATCGTCGCCGTGGCGTCGTCCTTCATGTTCGCCACCGCCGGCGGCTTCATGTATGCTAACTTCTAGCAATAGTTTTCGCGGGCAGAAAAGCCGCATAAGGCCAGCTTGGAACGAAAGGCAAGAATGGAAACCGTGTTGGAATGGCTCGAGGCAAGTGCGCAGGCGCAGCCGGGAAAGGTCGCGTTCGCGGATGTCGAGGGCCAGCTGACGTATGCCGAGCTCGTGGCTTGCGCAAAGGCGGTCGGGTCGGGGCTCGCGCAGCTTGCCGAACCCCGCCAGCCCGTGGCGTTGTATCTCGAGAAGACGACGCGCGCCATCGCCGGGCTGTTCGGGGCGGTGTATGCGGGATGCTGCTATTCGTTCATCGACTTGCGCCAACCCGAGGCCCGGATTGCCAAGATCATGGAAACGCTGCAGCCGGCCTGCGTGCTCGTCGATGCGGAAAGCGCCGATCAAGCCCGCGAGATGTTTGCCGAAGGCGCAAACCTCGTGGAAATCGAGCCGCTGCTCGCCGCTGCGCCTGACGCAGAAGCGCTTGCCGCCCGCCGCGCGCAAGCATGTGCCACCGACCCGCTCTACATCAACTTCACGAGCGGCTCGACCGGCACGCCGAAGGGCGTCGCGGTCAGCCATGCCTCGGTGGCCAGCTTCATTCCCGTCTTCGACGAGACGCTCGGCATCACTGCTGCCGACGTGTTCGCCAACCAGGCGCCGCTCGATTTCGACGTGTCCGTGAAGGACATCTACAGCGCCATCTACCTGGGCGCCACGGTGCATCTCATTCCGCGCGATTACTTCAGCGTGCCCACGCAGCTGCTCGACTACCTGTGCGAGAGGCGTCCCACCGTGCTGGTGTGGGCGGTCAGCGCCATGTGCTTCGTCTCCATCATGCAGGGCTTCGACTACAAGGTGCCCGAAACCGTGCGCCTCGTGGCGTTCAGCGGCGAGGTCATGCCCGTGAAGCAGCTGAACGTGTGGCGCGCTGCGCTGCCGGCCGCGCAGTTCGTGAACGTGTACGGCCCGACCGAGATCACCTGCAACTGCACGTACTACCTGATCGAGCGCGAGTTTGGCCTGGACGAGGTCATTCCCATCGGCCGCCCGTTCGCGGTGAACGACGTGTTCCTCGTGGCCGAGGACGGTACGCGCGTGAACGGGGCAGACATCCCCGGCGAGCTGCATGTGGGCGGACCGACGGTCGCGCTCGGCTACTGGAACGATCCCGAGCGCACAGCCGCCGCGTTCGTGCCGCATCCCTTCGACGAGCAAGGCGGCATCGTGTACAAGACTGGCGACCTCGCCCGCTACGACGAGAACGGCGATCTGGTGTACCTTTCGCGCGTCGACCATCAGATCAAGCACATGGGCCAGCGCATCGAGCTGGGCGAAATCGACGCCGCGGCGCATGCGGTGGAAGGCGTCACGCGCGCGTGCTGCATCTACGACCATACGCGCAAGCGCATCCGCATGTTCTACACCGGCACCATCGACAAGAAAGAACTGTCGGCCGCGCTGCACGAGGCGCTGCCGGCGTTCATGACGCCCAACAACATCCGCCAGATCGCGGAGATGCCGCTGACGAAAAACGGCAAGATTGACCGCGCAAAACTGGCCGCAATGTAAACGCTTTGCCCGCAGCCAAACGTTTGGCTGCGGGCAAAGCGTTTGGGCTTCACGAGAAGGGGAGATGTATGGAACGCAGCGAATTGGCGCAGATCGCGGGCGATTACGGCACGCCGACGTTCGTGTTCGACCTGGGCGCCTTCCAGGCGCGGTTGCGCGAGGCGCAGGGCATCGTGGGCGAGGGCATCGAGCTGTGCTTCGCCATCAAGGCGAATCCGTTTCTGATTCCCGCGGCGATTGAAGTGGCCGAGAAGCTGGAGGTTTGCAGCCCAGGCGAGCTCGACATCTGCGAGGCGCTGGGGGTCAATCCTGCCGCCATCGTGTTCTCGGGCGTGAACAAGACGCCGGACAGCGTGCACGACGCGGTCGAGTACGGCGCGGGCGTGCTGACGGCTGAATCGCTCAAGCACGCGGCACTCATCGAGGCCGAGGGCGCAGCGCGCGGGGAAGTGCTCAACGTGCTGGCGCGCTTGAACGCGGGCAGCCAGTTCGGCATGTCGCGCGATGACCTGCTGTGGCTCGTCGATCATCGCGCCGATTTCCCGCACCTCAACATCGTGGGCCTGCACTACTTCGTGGGCACGCAGCGCCTGAACCTGAAGCACCAACGCCGCGAGCTGGAGAAACTGGCCGCATTCATCGACGAGTTGCGCGACGCGCACGGCTTCGACGTGCAGCGCCTGGAATACGGTCCCGGTCTGGGCGTGCCGCTGTTCGTCGGCGACGATTTCTCCGACACGCTGGCACCGCTGCGCGAGCTGGCTCCCGCCTTGCGTGCCATCGCCGGCCGCGTGCAGCTGACCATTGAGATGGGCCGTTTCTTCGCGACCGAATGCGGCACGTACCTGACTGCCGTCAACGACCTGAAGGCCAACGACGGCGTGAACTACTGCATCGTCGACGGCGGCATCAACCACCTGACGTTCATCGGCCAGCTCATGGGCATGAAGGTGCCGATCATCGAGAACCTGGGCGCCCTCGAGCGCGCCGTTGCCGAGCCTGCAGCCGAATGGTGCGTCTGCGGCAGCCTCTGCACGACCAACGACGTGCTGTGCCGCGCCGCCGAGCTGCCCGACGTGCGCGAGGGCGATGTGCTGGCATTCTCGAATTGCGGTGCGTATTCCGTGACGGAAGGCGTCCTGCTGTTCCTCAGCCGCACGATGCCGCGTATCATACTGCGCAACGCTGATGGCTCGCTCGTGCTCGCACGCGACTTCACCGAGACGAGCCCCCTGAACACGATACAGTAAGCCGAGTCGCGCACTTGGACACTGCGCTTCGGGTCGGACGTCCGGCTCGAAGCAAAACGTCCAACTTTGAAAGGAGAGCCATGGAACCGACGCTGGAAAACGTCATTGAGATGCTGCGGGACGTGAACGAGGACGCCGACTACGAGACGTGCACCACGCTCGTCGACGACCGTGTTCTCACGTCGTTTGACATCCTCTCGATCATTTCCGAAATCGACAACACCTTCGATGTCGCCGTTCCCGCCAAGGACGTCATTCCCGCCAACTTCAACAGCGCCGAGTCCATCCGCGCCCTCATCGAGCGCCTTCTCGACGAAGACTAGCCCGCCTCAACGGCGGAATTGGATGTTCGCCCAGCGGCAGACGCCCGCTTCTGGGGCGAGCGTCCACTTTTCAGGCTTCATCGGCGCTCGGCGTTTGGCGAGTGCTATAGTTATCGAATTCCAGAAACCGACGAGGAGGCAACAATGAGCAGGGTGTACAACTTTTCCGCGGGTCCGGCGGTATTGCCGGAGGAAGTGCTGAAGCAGGCGGCGGCCGAGATGCTCGACTACCAGGGCACGGGCATGTCCGTCATGGAGATGAGCCACCGCTCCAAGCCGTTCCAGAACATCATCGACACGGCCGAGGCCGACCTGCGCGAGCTTTTGGGCATTCCCGAGAACTACAAGGTGCTGTTCGTGCAGGGCGGCGCCACGACGCAGTTCGCCGCCATCCCGATGAATCTCATGCGTAACAAGGTGGCCGACTACATCGTTTCCGGCAGCTGGTCGAAGAAGGCCTTCAAGGAAGCGAAGATGTACGGCACCGCCAACTGCCTGGCCACCAGCGAGGACGAGACGTTCAGCTACGTGCCCGACGTCGACGCCATCCAGGTCAGCCCCGATGCGGACTACCTCTACATCTGCCAGAACGAGACGATTTACGGCACCACGTACCACAAGCTGCCCGAGACGGGCGACGTGCCGCTGGTCTCCGATGTGTCCTCGATGTTCCTTTCCGAGCCCATGGACGTCAGCAAGTACGGCGTCATCTACGGCGGTGTGCAGAAGAACGTCGGCCCGGCGGGCCTGGCCATCGTCATCGCGCGCGAGGACCTCATCCGCGAAGACGTGCTGGAATTCACCCCGACGCTTCTGCGTTGGAAGGTCATGGCCGACAACGGCAGCCTGTACAACACGCCGGCGTGCTACACCATCTACATTTGCGGGCTGGTGTTCAAGTGGCTGAAGGAGCAGGGCGGCCTTGAGGGCATCGGCAAGCGCAACCACGAAAAGGCGGCGCTTTTGTACGACTTCCTCGACCAGTCGAAGCTGTTCCGCGGCACGGCGCGCAAGGAAGACCGCTCCATCATGAACGTGCCCTTCGTCACTGGCGACGCCGACCTCGACGCCAAGTTCATCGCCGAGGCGGGCGAGAACAACATCGCCAACATCAAGGGCCATCGCTCGGTCGGCGGCATGCGCGCATCCATCTACAACGCCATGCCCGTCGAAGGCGTCCAGCACCTCGTCGACTTCATGGAGAAGTTCGAGAAGGAAAACGCCTAAACACGATTACAGGAAGGGTCGGGACGCTCGTGCGCTCCCGGCCCGTTTGTTTGCGCTAGAAAAAGCGAATTGTGGCTGAAATCACGGACTGTAGGCAGTCGAATTGTTACAAATTTCGAGTTATGTTTGATTTTTATAACATGAGCACAATAGTCATATTATAGACACGAGATTGACCAGGGTGTTTGCAAGCTCGTTTTCCAAGATTCGACTTGGCTCTCTGAAAAATCAAACATAACTCGAAATTTGTAACAGTTTTCAGCGCAACACTGCGATTTGCAAATGCAGGTCTGGTTCTATAACGTCATTTAAACCAGCTTTGGACCCGAAACGGATAGCGAGATCATGGCAATAGACCTCTCAACCTTGAACGAACCGCAGCGACAGGCCGTGGAATGCACGGAAGGGCCGCTTCTCGTGTTGGCCGGCGCCGGATCGGGTAAGACGCGCGTGCTCACGTACCGCATTGCCCACATCCTGGAGTCGACCGACGTCGCGCCGTGGGAGATTTTGGCCATCACCTTCACGAACAAGGCGGCCGCCGAGATGCGCGAGCGCTTGGCGGGCTTGGTCGGCTACAACGCGCGCGGCATGTGGGTGTCCACCTTTCACAGCATGTGCGTGCGCATCATCCGTGCCAACGCCGAGTTGCTCGGCTTCACCGAGAACTTCACCATCTACGACGATGGGGACAGCAAGCGCCTGGTGAAGGACATCATGGCAGAGCTCGACATCGACCCGAAGCGCTTTCCCGTCAACGCCCTGCGCAACCGCATCTCCACCGCGAAAAACGAGCTCATCGTGCCCGGCGATTTCGCCGACCAGGTGGTCGACCCGGTGGGCAAGCAGGCTGCGCGCGTGTACAAGCGCCTGCAGGAGCGCCTGAAGGCGGCAAACGCGCTCGACTTTGACGATCTGCTGCTGTACGCGTATCTGCTGCTGAAGCACCACGAAGACGTGCTCGACGCCTACCAGAAGCGCTTCCGCTACATCCTGGTCGACGAGTATCAGGACACCAACCACGCGCAGTACGAGATTTGCCGGCTCTTGGCCGCAGCGCGGCGAAACATCATGGTCGTGGGCGACGACGACCAGTCCATTTACTCGTGGCGCGGCGCCGACATCCGCAACATCCTGGAATTCGAGACCGACTACCCCGAGTGCACCACCATCAAGCTGGAGCAGAACTACCGCAGCGCCGGCAACATCCTCGAAGCCGCCAACGCCGTCATCGCCAACAACATGACGCGCAAGCCGAAGCGCCTGTTCACGGCCTCTGAGGCGGGCGACAAGATCCAGGTGTTCATGGCCTCCGACGAGCGCGACGAAGGCCGCTGGATTGCCGGCCAGATCGAAAAGCGCCACGACGCAGGCCTGTCGTACGACCAGATGGCCGTCTTCTACCGCACGAACGCGCAAAGCCGCATGCTGGAAGACATGTTCCTGCGCGCGGGAGTGCCGTACCGCATCGTCGGCGGCACGCGGTTCTTCGAGCGTCAGGAAATCCAAGATGTCATGGCCTACCTCACGTTGGCCGTGAACCCCGCCGACGACATGGCGGCGCTTCGCGTGGTGAACGTGCCGCGCCGCGGGGTGGGGAAGTCCACGGTCGAGCATGTGCAGCAGGTGGCGCGCGCGAACGAATCCACGTTCATGAACGCTGCCGAGCTGTGCGTGGCCGATGACGAGCTGCGTCCCGCCTCGCGCCGCGCGCTGGGCGAATTCGTGCAGGTCGTGAAGGATGCGGCCACGTACGAGGGCGATTTGCGCAAGATCGTCGAGATGATCGTCGAGAAAGCCGGCCTCATCAGCGCGCTGCAGGCCGAGGCGACTGACGAGGCGTTCGGGCGCATCGAGAACATCAAGGAGTTCTTGGGCGTCGTCGACGAGTTCGTCGACACGCATGACGAGGAAGACGCCGAGTTCGCCGCTCCGGTTGCAGGTGAAGACGCCGACGAGGAACCGGTGCGCGTGCTACGCGGCGATTCGCTCGCCGACTTCCTGGAATGGGTCCGCTTGCGCACCGATCTAGACGCCGCCACCGACGAGGGCCGCGCCGTCACGCTGATGACGGTGCATTCCTCGAAGGGCCTGGAGTTCGATTGCGTGTTCGTGGCCGGCATGGAGGAATCGCTGTTCCCGCACATGAACTCCATCGGCGACGTGAAAGGTGTCGAAGAGGAGCGCCGGCTGGCTTACGTGGCCATCACGCGCGCCCGCAAGCACCTGTACCTCACATGCGCCGCGCAGCGCCAGCTGTTCGGCAGCACGCACGTGAACCCGGTTTCGCGCTTCCTGCACGAGATCCCGCAAGAGCTGCGCCAAACGTCGGGCGTGGGCTCGGCCGGTTTTTCGGGCACGGGCTGGGAAAAGCGCGGCAGCCGCCGGGGCATTTCCGGTTCGGGCGCCGAGGCGGGCGAGGGGCGCGTGTTCGGGCGCTCCAGCGCGTTCGGTTCGGGCGAGCGCTCGCGCAACGCACGCACGGGCTTGTCCGCCGCCGCGCAGAAGAAGTCGGGCGCGACCACCACGTTCGCGAAGGGCGACCTGGTCGACCACAAGACGTTCGGCCGCGGCACCGTGACGAAGGTCGACGGCGATACCGTGCACGTCCACTTCACGAAGCTCAACCAGACCAAGAAGCTGCTGAAAGATTACGCCCCGATTGTTAAAATCTCGAACTAGGCGAGCCGGACGTTTTGCTTCGAGCTGAGTGTCCGATTCGGTGCGCCTCGCTTACCCGAATGGTTCAGCGAAGCGGACACCCTGCTCGACGCAAAACGTC
>CADAKR010000032.1 GCA_902788545.1 uncultured Coriobacteriaceae bacterium | reverse complement strand
CCCTCTGTAGATAACAGGTACTCCGATGTGGAGGTGGTCGGCTACGACGCCGGACCCGGGCGCGTATTGGCATACGTCGGGGTCGAATGACCTCGAGCCGTATCTCCATGCGAGGTACGGGTTCGGGTTGTCCGTGAACGTGAACCTCCCGCCCTCTGCGACGTCCCCATAAAGAGCGGGGTCGCCTGTGGGCGTTCCGTATGTCGTCTCTTCGTTTACAATCACAGGAGTAAGGTCTCCCGCCGTTATGTGCCTGCCTGTCAGTGTCATGGTCTCGCTATCTCCATTTCGATTAAAAGTTGAACGTCATATCTCGGGCGGTCGTTCCTGACCGTCCTCTTGGGGGGGTTGATGCGGATGCCGTTGATCGTGCCGGTGTCGAAGCCGTCGGACGGGTCGATGACGAGCGCGTACATCTCTTCCTCGAGCAATACGGCATCGAGCGCATCGGTCAGCTGAATCTCGCCGCCCACACCGGGCTTCACATCGGCGAGCAGCTCCATCACGCGCGGCGACAAGAGGTAGCGGCCGAACACGGCAAGATTGCTCGGCGCATCTTCGGGCGCCGGTTTCTCGACAAGTGAGGAAACCTTCCACACGTCGTCGGACACCGCCTCGCCGGCGATGACGCCGAAACGTTTCACGTCCTCGTGCGGCACGGGCATGACCGCGATGACGCTGGCGCCGTCATGTTCGTCGGAAATCTCCTGCATGCGCGGCAGCATCTTGTTGTTCGGGACGAGCACGTCGCCGAGCAGCACGTAAAACGGCTCGTCGCCCGTCTTCTCGGCTGCGCAGCGCACGGCATGGCCCAGCCCCAGCGCCTCGTCTTGGTACACGTAGCTGACGTTCATGTTGCCCACGCGTTCGACCTCGTCGGCATAGGAATTCTTGCCGCGCTCGCGCAGCAAGGCGACCAGTTCGGGATCGGGCGAGAAGTGGTCCTCGATGACCTTCTTCTGACGGCTGTTGATGATGACGACCTCGGCAGCAGCACTGGCCAGGCCCTCTTCGACGACGTACTGGATGGCAGGACGATCGACGACGAGCAGCATTTCCTTCGGCTGTGCTTTCGTGGCCGGCAAAAACCTCGTGCCGAGTCCTGCAGCGGGAATGAGAGCCTTCATGACGACCCCTCTCTTTATCGCATAGGCGAATGCTACCCCTATTATGCCACAGGCATACCGCCCGCGAATGCCCCAGGCCCCACCGCCGAGCCGTGGCGCAGAACGCGGTAGAGGGGTCAGGGCATTTATGCAGGGTCTGTCTAGAGGGTGGAAAACGGGTTTGTCCGCATGCTAGAATACCGACGAAAAACGGGTACTATCAGAAAGAGACGCACATGGATTTGGCTCAGCAAGCGAAAATCGTCGACTCCATTCACGACACGCTCAGCAGCTTCGTGGGGCAGCGCCTCCGCGTGAAGGCGAACATGGGCCGCTCGAAGATCGTCGAGAGCGAAGGCGTGCTGACGCAAGTCCATCCGCGCCTGTTCATCATGGAGATCGACCGCAAGCGCGGCCGCACGGCGCGTCAATCGTACCAGTACGTCGACGTGCTGACCGGCACCGTCGAGCTGTCGCAGAACGGCGAGCCGCTGTTCGAGCCGTTCGTCATCGAACCCGAGCCCGAGCTGCCGCCCATCTCGATCGAGAGCCTCGATCCGCTTCCGCCTGCCATCATCGAAAACGAGATGCTGGCGTAGCCCAACCCATTCACAACCATTAGCAGATAACGACGCCCGCCTGACGCTATTTGAAAAGCGCCGAGATGTCGATGAAGTAGAGCATCGCCAAGAACAGGTACATGCCGAACAGACCGACGGCGAGCGCGTTGACCACGCCGCGGGGAGCGCGGTGCAGCAACGCATCCATGAGCGGATAGACAACCCACACGATAAGCGTGGCGGCAATGCTGTACACCAGCGAGTTCTGCAGGCACACCTGCCCCATGAAGTTGAACGGCATATCGCGGTAATCCCACAGCTCGTAGTTCTGGTTGGCGACCATGCCGGTCGTGAAGTCGATGGCCGTGCAGACAAGCGCGTTCAGCAGGAAGCTGAGCAGCAATGCCAGCCACACGCGGTTGCCCGTCTTCTTCAACAGCCATTGCGCAGCCGGCTGCAAGATGAGCACGATGGCTACAAGTGCGGCGCCTTCGGCCGTGAACGGGAACAGCCACTGGTCCCAAAGCATCGCGTTGGACGGGTCGTAGCCACCTTGGAACACGCCCGCCAAGATGAGCTGGCAAAACAGGATCTCGGCCCAATGGCCGACAATCGAGAACACGACGAAGTAGATCATCAAGTCGCGCCAGAACTCCCATTTGCGGATGCGCTCGCCCAGCGGCTTGTCCCAGCCATGGGGATCGGGCGATCCTGGCTCCATGTCGGGCGGTTTGCACAGCACGCGCTTGGCCGCCGGCGAAAACGTCAGGAACAGGGCCACGGCAATGGCACCAACGTATTCCACCACCATGATGGCCGTCGTGGCGAATTGCCCGATATAACCCGCCAGCGTGTCGTATGCTCCGAACGCCGCATGGTCGACAGCCGACAGCAGCGCGCAGGCAAGCGCCGTAATCGAGCCAACCGCCCGGGCGCTGTTGGCGCGCTGCGAAATGAGCCACAACGTCACCGAGCCGCCTGCCATGAGCAGCAGCACGCGGATCATGCTGATGTCGTATGCGAACTGCGAAGGCGAGCACAAAAAGCCGAACACCAGCGCGAGCAGCATGGCGAGCGCGAAGTACGCTTGGCACAGCCGCACGCCCAGCATCGTTACCACTTCTTGATGATGGTCACGACGTTGCTGCCATCGACGCGCTCGTACGTCATATCGTCGACCGAGCGTTTGGCCATGAGAATGCCCAGTCCACCGATGGGGACGTCGGCGATGTCGTCGGGCGTGACGGCATCGGGCTTAGCCAGCGGATTGTACGGTATGCCATCGTCGGCGATGTCGACTCGCACCGATGGCGGGTCAGCGCTGTAGGTGTAGCTGATGCGCGCCGTGCCGGGATTGTCGTCGGTGGCATCGGGGTACGCGTAATGCGCCACGTTGACGAACAGCTCCTCGACGGCGATGTCGAGCTGGTTCTGCGTGCGCTTGGGACACAGGCGCCGATCCAACTCGGTGTGGATGAACTCGTTCACGGTCGGCAGCTCGCTCACATCGGCTGGCACGGTAATCGTGGCCGTCAGCTCGGGCGGCACGCCCACCTCCAGCGATAGGATGGTGATATCGTCGGATTGCTCGGCGCCCTGCGCGTGCATGCTGACGCCGCGGCGCACCGCGTCGACGAGCCTGCGCGGATGCAGCGTGAAGCTCGAGTTCACGAGCTCTTCCAAACGCTGCTCGCCGTACAGCTCGCCGTCTTCGTCCATAGCCTCGGTCACGCCATCTGTGTACAGGAGGAACTGATCGCCGATGCCGCAATCAACGGCATACGACTCGTAAGGCAGCCCGTCGAAGAGACCCAGCGGCATACCCGACCGGTCCTGCAGCCAGCGCCAGCCACCCTCCCGCTGCCACAGGAGCGGCGGGTTGTGTCCGGCATTCACGTACTCGACATGGCCGGTCGCGTAGTCGAGCACGCCAACCCAAGCGGTTACGAACATCTCGGCGTCGTTGCCTTCGCACAGCTTGCGGTTCGCGTTTTCGACGGCCTCGCCGACCCCCATGCCGCTTTGCAGGTAGTCGCGGATCAGCGTCATGGCTTTCATCATGAACAACGCGGCCGGCACGCCCTTGCCCGACACGTCGGCTACGACGAAGCCCAGCTTGCCGTCATCGGCATTGCATTCCTCGCCGACGAGGAAGAAATCGTAGAAATCGCCGCCAACCTCGCGCGCGGGTTTCATGGAAGCGTACACATCGAAACGCCGAATATCGGGGAACGGCGGGAACGTGCGCGGTAGGGCCGATTCCTGGATGGCCTTCGCGGTAGACAACTCGGCATCCATGCGCGTCTCGGCTTCGGCGATCCAGCCCTTCAACGCGTCGACCGTCGTGTTGATGCCGTTCGACAGCGACTTGAACTCAAGCGTGTCGCGAATATCGACGCGCGCCTCCAAATCGCCTTCGGTGATGCGACTCAGCACGCCGTTCGTGTCGTCGATGCGGCGCACGACCACACGGCTGAGCAGCAAGAAGACCATCGCATACACCGCAGCCAGCAACAATATCGCCGAGAGCGTCGTCCACCCCATGAGGCTGCCACGACCTGAAAACACCATGCCAGCCGTCTTCATCACCACAACCGTGTACAGGGATGTCTGCTTGGCGCAGAGGTAGACGATTTCGCTGTGAATGGCACCTCGGCTCGCTGAAACTTCCTTGATCGTCTCGCCATGAGTGTCGTCGAAAACCACGCGGTGCACTCTGCCGTCCGAAATGCTTGCCGCAATTACATCAAGGACTTCGTCATCGACGTAGTTGCTCAGCCACTGCTCCTTCGGGAAATTCTCGGTATCCGACAACTCTATGAAGTAATCGTTATCGCGTAATACCAGCTTGCCATCTTCTCCGTAACCAGCGGATGTCGTCACGAGGATGGTGCCATCGGAGTCTTTCTCATATCCATCGAGCAGCGCGTCGATTGACATGAGCTTACGCAAATTGCTCAGGTTTTCCTCGTCCAAGCTTCCTAAATCGATGCCTTTCGACTCCATGAAACTGATGAGCGAATCGGCACGCACGTCAGACTCGGCAAGCTGCCTGCACAGGTAATCCGCTTCGCCAGTCAGGTGTTTTTCCGCGTCGACGATCTTGCCATGGGTGATGGCGACAAAGCTGGCGCCTGCCGTGATCATGAACACGATAAGCACTACAACCGAGAGCCGCGCGGCGAACATGCCCCGCAAGCTGATTTCTCCCCTGATTCGCATCACCCTTCGGGACAAGACGTCGGCAAGAATGCAGAACACGGCCATGAGCACGGCGTCGATCGCCATTTCCACGTCGATTCTGCCAAGGCGGAGCGCCATGATCGTGGCGTTCGACTCCGCAACGTTCGAGACGCTCGATTGGTCGAGCCCGACGGTCTCGACAGCCGTCATCACGACCGTCTGTAAAATCACGTTCACCGTGAAACCCAGGCTGTAGAGGAGCGACACGATGACGCATACGATGATGATGTAAATGGCGCGCTTCACGCGCCCCGGGTCGTGACGCAGGACGAACGCGAACAGAAAGCCCAGAAGGAAGCCGCACACGGTCAGCATGACGACGGACGTCAGCGGCGTGACAAACGTCAGCTCGTAGTAGTCGAGCGGCATCGCCGAAGCATGCCAGCAGAGCACTGCGCCTGCAAACAAGCCGATGAACGTTCCGATCAGCGTGCCAAGCAACAGCGCGCCCACGGCGATGGGCAACAGCAGCACGACGGCATACGCCATTGCCCCACCAGGGAGCGGGACCGCCGCGAAACCCAGCTGCGTGAACGTGAGCGCTGCGCACATAAGCGCCAAAACCACCGCGGTCACGAGCCGCTCGGCGCGGGTCGCGTCGCGCATTACGCCACGTGAACGAAAAACGGGCAGCTTGGTTTTCTTCTTTGCCTTATCCTTCGCCATCGGGAGTTATTCCGTTTACGTCGTCGGGGAAGCAGCTGCGGTCGAACCGATCTTGCCTGATGCGGCGCTCGTGCCCATCTCGGCTATGCTGGATAACAGTTGCTGATAGGCGTCGGGGAACTCTTGAAGGCCCAGGCCATCCGTGAGTATCTTTTGCACGTCTTTGCGCAAAGTTGCAACGTCGGCGTTCAGCGCTTCTTTGTCGAGCCGCTCCGATACGTTGATGACTTGCTCGAGTTCGTCTATGTCCTCGCTGATGCGCGCAAGCGACGTGGCGACCGAACGCGTCTCGCTTTCCTTCTGGACAAGCTCGGGGTGCTCCTTGTTCTGGGGAAGGTTGGCATCGTCGACACCAGGTGGGTTGATCAGGTACAGCGACCAGATAATGGCCCCGAACACGGCGATGACCACGAACACGATGTTCATGACGTCCTGCGGCACGCGCGCGATCATGCGCTCCATCAAAGGATAGACCCACCAGGTAATGATGGCTGCGACCACGCCGAACGCCATCGTGTTCTGCAGGCACACCTGGCCCATGATGTTGCAGAAGTTATCGCGGTAATCCCACAGCTGAAGGTCGGCGTTCACAATCAGGCCCATGCCGAACTCGATGATGGTGCACAGCAGCGCGCCGGCGAAGAAGCTGATGATGTAAGCGAGTATCCACTTCTTGCCCGTGAACTTCTTCTTCAGCCACAAGAAGAACGGGTAGAGCACCAGCGCGATGACGACGACCGCGGCGCCCTCCATGGGGAACGGGTAGAGCCAATCGCGCCACAGCATGGTGTTGGACGGATCGTATTCGCCCTGCACCACGCCCATGATGATGAACTGGCACATGCCCATTTCCATCCAATGGCCCAAGATGGAAAACACGATGAAGTAGATGATGAGGTTGCGCACGAAAGGCCAGCCACGGCGGTTGACGACGAACTCGTCCTTGTCATAGTCGCCCTTGCCCCGCGAGATGTCGTTGACGAGCGTAGCCTTCACGCGCTTCGAGAAAATGAAGTAGAACAGCAAGAAGATGTAGAACAGCGAGCTGGAAATCAATGCGATCAGATTGAAACGGCCCATCGCTATGTCGACGAGCGCAGGCGCCACGATGCCGATGGCGGCGATCGCGATGACAAAGGGCCGGGCAACCTTGTAGCGGTTGATGAACATCCAGAACGCGACGCCTTCCAAGATGACCATGACCCAGTCCATCATCGACGTGACGTCGTAGGACATGTGGTCGCGCGAAGTGAGCATAAGCCATACGAGGTAAACGGCGATGTGGCCGGCAAACACGATTTGCACGACGCGCATGAAGCCCATCTTGTTGGGCGCGCTGAATTTGATGGCTTCATAGGCGGATTTGGCCGATTTCGTGGCAGCCGCGTGGTCGGCCTTGGCCTTCTTGCGAGCTTCGCGCGCCTTCTTGCGCGCTATTTTCGTCTTTTCGCGATCACCCGATTTCTCGGCGATGACGCTGATGCGCATGGCCTCGTCGGCCTTGGCGTCGGACTCCATCGCGATGCCGGCCATGGCCACGGCCTCGGCTGCGTCGAGCTGAGCCGACTGGGTGATTTTCGCACGTTCAGCCCTGCCGGTGGAATACGCGCTGTCGACCGCCTTTTCGGCCTTCTCGAGCGCCTTCAGCCGCACTTCGAGCTCATCGTCAACGGCAGCGTCGAATTCAGGGGCATCGGGAGAATCGAGAGCCTCGGGCGTCTCCGTTGCTCCGGAGACGCTGGAATCTTCTAGCGCTTCAGACAATTCGGGGACCTCGGGTGTTTTAGACGTTTCTTCCATGTGCACACCTCTAACAACTCAACGTTACCTACCACTAAATACACCAACGGCACGTGTAACAAGCCACCTTAAAATCCAAACGGCTGACGCAACCGTTGGAACAAGGTGCAAAAGCTTGCCGTACGTGCCAAAGGCGTTCGCGGTGTTTACTCCTTCCGCCGTTTGGCAAAACGGCGGAACCAGGGTTATTCGATCGTCAAAATCTTGTCGAAGCCGGTCATCTGGAAAACTTCCATGACCTCGGGCTGTACGCCACGGAACACGAGCGATCCGCCGGTGGCAGCGCGCTTCTGCATTGCCACGATGACACGCAGGCCCGCAGACGAGACGAAATCACACGCCGACATGTCGACGACGATGTCGGAAACGGCTTTGTCATACAGGCCGCCAGCAAACTCCTCGAGCTGCGGCGACGTGTTGGTGTCGAGCCTGCCCTCCAGGGCGAAAACGTACGGCTTGCCTTCTTCGATAACCTTGATTTCCATCCTTAGTTCCTTCCTCGGGACTACCCGCCTATTGTAAACGGTTTTCTGCGGTGTTTGCGCGCCATTTCAATTGAAAATCAGCTCGCAACATTCATCAGGCTTGGGCTCCTGCACAAACGGGGCCGTTCTCCTCTTGGCACACTTCACCAGACTTGGTTCCATGCGGCACATTCGTAACCATTTGGTACACAAAACAGTATAATGTCTATCGTTTAAACACCGGATAGAAAGGCGACTCATGGCTGACGAGACGATTCCTGAGGAAACCACGCAACACAAAGACGTCATGCGTGAGAAAGTGGACGAATACAAGGCGGCCCATCCCGAACGGCTGCCCGAACTCGACTACGCCCTCTTCCTGAAAATGATCAGCCGCGTCAACGAGAACTCGCCAGTCAAGATTGCGCGCAACGCGTTCAACGAGAAACGCGAATGGATTCCCGGAACGGAAGTCTGGCAGGTAAGCACGGTGTTCCTGAGCGACGACCACTGCGTCACGTTCAAGCTCAGCCACGGCGACAAGGTGATGACAATCGGCCAGCTCCTCGACGAGCTTGAGGAGCTCAACAAGAAGCTGCCGCTCAAAGACGTCCCCATCATGATTGAAATCAATGACGAAACCCGCGTGCGCGCCAGCGACCTGTATGCGCATTCGCTTGTCAGCGACAAGTGGGCCGGCTTTCCCGCCGACGTCGTCTTATGCTACACGCAGAAGACGGAAAAGAAGAAGAATCCCGCTCCCGCTGAAAGCGAATAAGACCGCCGCGACCAACGCCACGAGCACATAGCCGCCGGCGCTCGGGCCGAACAGCGATGCCGCACCGAACAGCGTGGCCCCGCCCGACGCCGTCGTTGGCTGCCCGCTTACCAGGGGCATGCCCACCAAGCAGAAGACGGCGATGACCGACAAGGTGGCAAGCACGCCCACTGTGGCGCGATCCCGTTTGCGCTTCATCCGCCTGACGCGGCCTTGCACGGCAGCGACTCTCTCGTCGACATCGCGCATGGCATCCCCTTCCGATCGAAATTACTTATCCCTCTTTTTCATAGATGCGCAAACAGGTTAAAATCCTCATCTGTTTTTAAAGAAATCGGGCAAGGGTTGCGTGCGTTCGCCAAAAATGTTTGAAACGGTAGCCGTCATGCTTCGTATATAGAGCCAGAAAACCTTTACCGAGAGCAGGAAGGAGCCGCTTCAGGCGGGCACGATGACTAAACTCGGCGAAAATAAATCGGGTCTCAACCTGAAATGCGACTTTCCGGCACGGGAGTCATTCCGGGAGGCGCTGCTCGAGCGTCTGCTCGCAATCAAGGATCAGCAGGCGGAGCGCGGGAATGACGCCCGGCTTGTCGATGACGACCTTGAGATGCGGACGCTCTCCGATGATGAGCTGGAAATGCTCGCGGCAGCCAAAGGCCAGCCCATCTCTCTCCCTGATTGGCTTTCGGAGGGAGGCATTCACTAACCCCGTCGGGC
>CADAKR010000031.1:9507-12375 GCA_902788545.1 uncultured Coriobacteriaceae bacterium | reverse complement strand
ACAATTGCGGTAGAATAGCCCAATGCGACAAACCGAACATGGAAGGTTACCGATGCAATACATGACCACCGCGGAAATCCGCGAGAAGTACCTGCAATTCTTCGAGGGCAAGGGCTGCAAGCGCTGGCCGTCGTCCTCGCTTATTCCCGACGATCCGTCACTTCTGCTGACGAGCGCCGGCATGGTGCAATTCAAGCCCTATTTCCTGCATGTGAAGGAACTCGACGACGCTTATGTCGGCACGACCACCGTGCAGAAGTGCGTGCGCACCAACGACATCGACATCATCGGCACGACGGGCCGCCACCTGTCGTTCTTCGAGATGATGGGCAACTTCAGCTTCGGCAAGTACTTCAAGAAGGAGATGTGCGCCTGGGCGCTCGAATTCTCCACCGACGTGCTTGAGCTGCCGGTCGACAAGCTGTACTTCACCGTCTTCCAGGACGACGACGAGACCATCGAGATCTGGAAGTCGCTCGGCATTCCCGAGGAGCGCATCAGCCGCCTCGGCGAGGACGACAACTTCTGGCGCGCTGGTCCCACCGGCCCGTGCGGCCCCTGCTCCGAGCTGTACTACGACCAGGGCCCCGAATTTGGCTGCGGCAGCCCCGATTGTGCGCCGGGTTGCGATTGCGACCGCTTCCTCGAGTATTGGAACTGCGTGTTCACCCAGTTCGACGGCCAGGAAGACGGCACGTTGGCGCCGCTGCCCACCAAGAACATCGACACGGGCCTGGGTCTCGAGCGCACGGCCGCAATCATGCAGGGCGTGCAGTCGAACTACGAAACCGACGTGCTGCGCAGCCTGGTCGCCGTGGGCGAGCATCTGTCGCGCAAGAAGTACGATGGCAACATGCATCCGGGTGCGCTTTCGCCCGAGCAGGCCAAGATCGACCTGAGCCTGCGCATCTGCGCCGACCACAGCCGTTCGGTCAGCTTCATGATCGCCGACGGCATCCTGCCTTCCAACGAGGGCCGCGGCTACGTACTGCGCCGCCTGCTGCGCCGCGCTGTCATGCACGGGGTTTCGCTTGGCATCAAGCCCCCCTTCCTGGGCGACTACTTCGCGCAGATCATCGAGCTGATGGGTCATGTGTATCCCGAAATCGTCGACAACCGCGAACTGGTCGAATCGGTCATCGCCTCCGAGGAAGAGCGTTTTGGCCGCACGCTGCGCACGGGCCAGGCGTATCTCGACAATGCCGTTGCCAGTTTGGGCGAATCGACCGTGCTGCCCGGCGACGTGGCGTTCAAGCTGCACGACACCTACGGTTTCCCCGTTGAAGTGACGCAGGAGATGTGCGCCGAACAGGGCATCGACGTGGACATGGCTGGCTTCGAGGCTTGCATGGCCGAGCAGCGCGAGCGCGCCCGCGCGGCTACGAAAGACGATGCCGAGGCAGCTTGGTCCACGTACGGCAGCGTCGAGGCTGAAATCCTGAAGGAGGTCGGCGCCACGCAGTTCGTCGGGTACGACCGCATCGAATCCAAGGCACGCATCGTCGCGCTCGTGAAGGGCGGCCAGCGCGTCGCTTCGCTCGGCGAAGGCGACGAGGGCGAGATCGTCCTGAACACCACGCCGTTCTACGCAGAGATGGGCGGCGAGGTCGGCGATACCGGCGTTATCGCCACGAGCGATTCATCCGCCGAGGTCGTCGACACGAAAGCACCCGAAAAGGGCCTTACCTGCCACTACGTGAAGGTGACGAGCGGCCGCATCGTCGAAGGCGAGCAAGTCGTCGCCAAGGTCGACTCCGAGCGCCGCGCCCGTATCACGCGCAACCACACCGGCACGCACATCCTGCACGCCGCGTTGCGCTCGGTGCTGGGCGAACACGTGAACCAGGCCGGCTCGTACGTCGGACCCGACCGCTTGCGCTTCGACTTCACGCATTTCCAGGCCGTCACGCGTGATGAAATCCAGCAGATCGAGGAGCTTGCAAACGCCGAGATCATGAAGGCCATTCCGCTGAACATCTACGAGACGTCGCTTGACGAGGCGCGTGCTTCGGGCGTCACGGCGTTGTTCGGCGAGAAGTACGGCGAGCAGGTGCGCGTCGTCGAGGCCAGCGATTTCTCGCGCGAGCTGTGCGGCGGCTGCCATGTGAAGAACACGGCCGAAATCGGCTTCGTGAAGATCACGAGCGAGGGTTCGGTCGGCGCGAACGTGCGCCGTATCGAGGCCGTTACCAGCTACGAGGCGCTGGCGTACATGAACCGTTTCGAATCCGAGCTGCGCCAAGCCGCCGCGAACCTGCGCGTTCCGCCGCTCGAGGTCGCCGACCGCGCGGCTGCGAACTTGCAGACGATCAAGGACATGGAACGCGCCAGGAAGACCGTGAAGGCGGCGCTCGAGGACGACACCATCGTCCAGGTCTTGAAGGAATCCGTCATCGACGTGGGCTACCCGCTGCTCGTCGTTCGCCGCAACGACTTGGACACCGCGGGCCTGCGCGGCTACTGGGACGCCATGCGCGACCGCATGGGCGCGCCGGGCGCTATCGTCGTGGGCACCGTCAGCGACGGCAAGCCCGTCATCATGGCCGCCGGCACTGACGGGGCCGTGGCCAAGGGCTTCGATGCGGGCAAGGTCATCAAGGCCATCGCGCCGCACATCCAGGGCGGTGGCGGCGGCAAGCCGACCATGGCGCAGGCTGGCGGCAAGAACGCCGAGGGCCTCGACGCCGCACTGCAAGCCGCACGCGAGCTGTACAAAGCCTAACGCCCGCGTCCCACGTGGCCTTCGGGGCAGGAGCCTCCCGGGCCAAAAGGGGAAAAGAGCCAATTGGGGATACTCCCCTTTTGGTTCAAACCGCAGGTTTTCAGGAATGGGGGCAAACCCATTTGAACCAAAAGGGGAGTATCCCC
>CADAKR010000031.1:0-9448 GCA_902788545.1 uncultured Coriobacteriaceae bacterium | reverse complement strand
TATCCCCAATTGGCTCTTTTCCCCTTTTGGCCCGGGAGGCTCCTGCCCTGGAACCCATCCGGCCTAGCGGTGCACCAAGCTGCGCTATCATGGTCGCATGGAATCCTACAAGACGATAGAGGGCACGGCGTCCGCCGAATACGAGGAGAAGAAATCCCGGTTCATCGGGCAGGTCGCGCATGTCGAAACGGAAGATGAAGCCGTCGCGTTCCTCAACGGCATACGGGCGGCCAATCCGCAAGCGCGTCATAACGTATACGCCTACGAGCTGCGCGCGGGAAACCGCGTCCGGTACTCCGACGATGGCGAACCGGCGCGCACGTCAGGCATGCCCACGCTCGAGGTCATCCAGCATGCCGAGCTCAAAGACGTCATTTGCGTGACCACGCGTTACTTTGGCGGCACGTTGCTGGGAACGGGCGGGCTCGTGCGCGCCTACACGAAGGCGGCTCAGGACGCGTTCGCCGCAGCGCGCGTCGTCACGTTCGCGGAATGCGTCGACCTGACCGTCAGCGTGGGCTACTCGCTCTACGACCAGCTATCCCATTGGCTTTCCGATCAGGGAATCCAGGTGCTCTCAACCGACTTTGCGGGCGATGTGGCTGTGGAAGTGCGCGTGTTGGCCACCGAAGCCGCGGCCGTGCAAGCTGCCATTACCGAGTTGACCCACGCAACCGCCGAGATTCTCGCGTCTGATCCTTCGTACCAACCACTTGCGTCGGCGTGACGCTTTCGCGTGCCCCGAAACGCTACGTGCGAGAATCGTCGTCTTCGACGGCCAGCTGGCTCAGCTTCAGGTTGGTGTTGTAGAAATCCTTCGTCGTGCAGCCGGCTCTGCCGCCGCCTGCGCAGGCGCAGGCGCATGCGCAGCCGCACGCGCAGGCGCATGAGCTGGCACAGGCGCACGAGCTGCGACCTCCGCCGCCACCGCCGCTACGTCGGTGGCTTCCCGTCGAAACGGGGATGGGCACGACATGCACGCGCAAGAACGTGTTCGGCTCGCTGCTGTAGGCGTATTCGCCATCTTTGCTCTTGCCCCTGATGGCGACTTCCGAAGCGGGGATGTCCTTCTCGGTGATGACCTCCTCGCTCTTGACGAAGCTGCGCCCACAGTACTCGCAGGTGTCTTTGCCTTCAGGCCGCGCGGCGCCGCACCCTTGGCAGATGGGGTAGTACACCACCTTCGTGCGCGTGATCTTCTTCTGAGTCGCCCTAAAGCCGGCGGCCTTGTCGAATATCGCCTCGATTCCCCGCGCTATCGCCCGGAAGAACCAAACGCCGCCCCAAATCATGGCGAAGAGCACGCCGCACCCGAGCAGGGTGTAGATCCAGTCGTCCTCGTCGCTCGAACTCGACTCGCTTTTCCAGCTCGTGGAATTCACGATGGTCTTGTCGACGTCGAACGCGAACGCGTTGTCGGGATAGCCGACCGTGACCGTGTAACGCTGCCCCTTCTTCAGCGGAGTGGCCCAGGTGTAATAGCCCTTGATCTGTTGGGCGGCAGGTGCGATGCGTTCGACCTTGTCGCCGTTCCAGCTGATTTGGAGGTTGTCGACCACGATGTCGTCGAACCAGCCGGGTGTGAACTCGTAGACGGCCTCGCCTTGGTTGTCCCTGCCCACCTGGTACATGTAGTCTTGCACGATCTTGAATTCGAAGCTCGCGACCTCTCCTGCATGATACGCCCGGTCAAGGTCGATGCGCGCATAGCTTCCGCCCGATGAGGAGTACTTGATGGATTTGACCGTGTTGGTCAACCCCTCCATCGAGACATAATGCTTGTTGGGGATGCCGATGCGGACCCATGTGAGCGGGCCGTCCGACGTGGAGTCGAGCACCTTCCAGTCGATGTGGTACACCATGGTTAGCGTGGCGTCTTCGTTCACGTCGACCTTGATCTGGTAGTTGACGATCTCGTCTAGGTCGCCCGATGCGCCCCATGCGGTGGATACCGGCATGGCTACCGCCAGCATGAGCGCGAACAGCGCGGTCAGAAGCCGTTTCATGCGCCCACCTCCTCGGCATCAACCGTGGGTGGGTTTTTCTCTCCTGTCCCCAAAAACCCATTTTGCACGCGCAGGGGGCAGGTGCCGTCCATTTCTGCGGAGTCGGCTCTGATCGCCGCGCAGAGGTCCCCGTTCCAGATGGCGTCCCATTCGTCAGTGCGCATGTCGCCGAGCACGTATCCGCTCAGCCAGCTTTGGCACGGCACCACGTGGCCGCCGGGCGTCACGGCCATGTTGCTCAAGCATGCGCCGCAGGCCGGATCGGGAATGCCCAGCTGGCTGCAGAAACCCGGCTCGACCCATCCGGGCGACGTGAAGCTGATTTCCATGTTGTGGGCATGGCAGAATTCAACGGCCTCGCGCAGGATCTGCTTCATCTCGTCTTCGCTCAGCTGCAGCTGCTCCGAGGCGGGTTTGGCCGCGTTGCCCGTTGTGATCAGCCCCGAGCATGTCACGTACGTGACGCCCAGGCCCTGCAGGAATTCCAGCGTTGCGATGTAGTCGCGGTTCGCCGTGCAAAGCGGCGTGTTGACGCTCAGGTTGAGGCCTGCGGCCAGCGCGTTCTTGATGCCGGCGACGGTGTCCGCGTAGCGGTGCGCGCCGACAAGGTCGTTGTGGGTCGCCTCGTCATGCGAATAGAAGGTGACTTGCACGCTGTCGAGCGACACGGCGCGCAGATGGTCGCAGTACTCGCGCGTCAGGCGGATGCCGTTCGTGTTCAGACGCGTGACGAACCAGCGGGCGTATTCGACGAGCTCGAACAAGTCGTCGCGCATCGTGGGCTCGCCGCCCGTGAACGTGACCTGCGTGACGCCGGCGGCACGGCATCTGTCGATGATGGTCTTCCAGTCGTCGGTAGACAACTCGGCTTCCTCCGCCTGCTCTTGCCCCGCGGCATAGCAATGCACGCATTTCTGGTTGCAGTTCCATCGACCGCCTGTTGCCATGGCGCTCACCATGAGATCCATGCGATGCGGGGCGCGCATGAACGGCGCGTAGTTGCCAAGCGGCACGTAATCGATCGGCTCATCCACGACCTCGCCGTGCGCCACCTGCGTGAACGTCTTCATAATGGTGTAGATGTCACGGCGCAGGCGCTTCTTTCTGATGAAGGGGTACACTTTGCGCACCGCCTGGCAAGTCGCCTCCTGGATGTCTTCCACGTCCTGGTCGGTGACGGCCTTGCCGTCGTAGCGGTTGACCGCGCGGATGAATTCGATGAGCAGGATGCTCCACGACGTGTTCACGGGAATGACATCCTGGCCGTTGATGATAGCGACGCTCGAGCCGACTATGGGGTCGTTGTTTTCCACCACCGGGGGTACCAGGAAAATGCGCACGACGCCCGGTCCATCGGGGTTCAGCGTGCAATGATGCACCTCGTTGAAGTTCTGCTGCGCATACTTCCTCACACGTTTCTCGGGATCCATGCCGCGCCTTTCTTTCTTCGTTCGCCTTGCCGCTAGGCGGTTTTCGCGCCAAATACTAGGCAGGTTACGGCCGCCGTAAACAAGCCGCAGTTCATGCTTGCAGTCAAATTATAGGAAAAACCGCCGCGAGTTAGTACAATATTCGGAAGCCGAAGGGGGGCGTAATGGCTGACGTGAACAGTACCATATTCAACAAAAAGGCAGCCGAGAAGCTGCGCAGCCCCGACGACCTCGACAAGTTCGTCCGCGTGACGAATCCAAGCGTGTGGGTCGTGCTTGCCGCATGTGTGGCGCTGTTGGCCGGCTTGCTTGCGTGGGGCGTGTTCGGCGCCGTGACGAGCAGCGTGTCTACTACTGGTGTGGCCATCAACGGGAAGGCCATGTGCTTCCTCGACGCCGAAGACGCGGCTAAGGTTCACGCGGGCGATGATGCAAGCGTGTCTGGCAAGCCGATGCACGTGGCTTCTGTGGCCGCCGTGCCCGTATCGCAGAAAGAGGCGGGCGACATCCTTGACAGCGATTATCTCGTGCACGCGCTCGTGAAGGGCGATTGGGCTTACCAGGTGACGTTCGACGGCGATGCGTCTGATCTTACCAACGCCGTGCCGCTCACGGTCAACATAACGGTCGAGAGCGACACCCCCATTTCCCTCATACTTGGCGGAGGCAACAAGTAAATGGCTTCCAAGGTCGTCAAAGTCCCCCAGGTCATGCAGATGGAGGCACTGGAATGCGGCGCCGCCTGCCTGACGATGATCCTGGCCTATTACGGCAAATGGGTGCCGCTCGAGCAGGTGCGGGCTGATTGCGGTGTTTCGCGCGATGGCTCGAAGGCCTCGAACGTGCTCAAAGCCGCGCGTAGCTATGGGCTGACGGCCAAGGGGATGACATACTCGGCCAACGCGTTGCGTCGCAAGGGGTTGTTCCCCTGCATCCTGTTCTGGAACTTCAACCATTTCGTGGTGCTCGCCGGATTCAAGGGCAAGTACGCCTACCTGAACGATCCGGCACGCGGCCAGATCAAGGTGCCGATGAAAGAATTCGAGGATTCGTTCACCGGCGTCGCGCTCGTGTTCGCGAAGACAGATGCGTTCGAGGAGGGCGGCAGAAAGCCCGACACAATCGAGTTCGCGCGCAAACGCCTTGAGGGCCTGGGGCCGGCCATCGGGTTCACGATGCTTACGGCAGCCATCGTCTCGCTTGTGGGCATCGTGTACACGTCGCTCGGGAAAGTGTTCGTCGACCGCATTCTGACGGGCGCGAATCCGGATTGGCTCGTTCCCCTGACGTTGGTGATGCTGGTGCTGGCAACCATAACGGGCGTGGCGTCCATTTTGAACGCCGTGTACCTCTTGCGCATCCAGGGCAAGATCGCGGTTGTGTCGTCGTCGCGGTTCATGCGCCATCTGCTGCATTTGCCCATGGGGTTCTACTCGCAACGCATGGTCGGCGACTTGCAGCAACGGCAATCGGCCAACGAAGTCATCGCCTACCAGCTGATTGGTCAACTCGCGCCCGTGCTCGTCGGCGTCCTCATGTTGGTGCTGTACTTGGTCATCATGTTGAATTACAGCGTGTTGCTGACCATAGTGGGCCTGCTGACCGTGGTGGCGAACGCGCTGCTGGCCCGCTACATTTCCAAAAAGCGCGTGAACATCGCACGTGCTGGCGCAGCCAATGCTGGCAAGCTTTACGCCACGACCATCGGCGGCATCGAAATGATCGAGACCATCAAGGCGGCTGGCGCCGAGCAGGGTTACTTCGGGCGTTGGGCGGGCTACCAGGCCGCCGTCAACGAAGCAACGGCTCGCACGACCGTCCTGAATTCGTATCTGGGCATGGTCCCGATGGCCGTGACCCAAATTGCGAACATCGTCGTGCTCGTGTTGGGCATTTGGCTGATTGTGGAAGACAATTTCACGCCGGGTCTGCTGCTTGCGTTCACGGGCTTCCTGAGCGCTTTCATGCAGCCGGTCAACCAGCTGATCACCCTGGGCCAGTCGGTGCAGGAGATGCAGACGCAGATGGAGCGCGTAGACGACGTCTTGCGCTATCCGGTGGATGTCCCGGAAGAACCAGAAGAGCAGGTCAGCGTCGACGACCTCGAGAACGAGAAGCTATTTGGGCAAGTCGACCTCGAAGGCGTCACGTTCGGCTACTCGCCGCTTGAGCCGCCGCTTATCGAAGGGTTCGACCTGCATATCGAACAAGGTCAGTGGGTTGCGCTCGTTGGCGGGTCGGGCTGCGGAAAATCGACCATCGGCAAGCTCATCAGCGGCTTGTACGTGCCATGGTCGGGTACGGTGAAATTCGACGGCATCCCGATTGCCGATGTGCCGCG
The DNA here is from genome assembly GCA_902788545.1 of uncultured Coriobacteriaceae bacterium. Classification (GTDB taxonomy): domain Bacteria; phylum Actinomycetota; class Coriobacteriia; order Coriobacteriales; family Eggerthellaceae; genus UBA9715. The sequence goes on along the minus strand of CADAKR010000031.1, from coordinate 3,671 downwards.
CCCCGTGTTGCGCGGATCGCTTGCCGTTGTCGACCAGGATATCGTCTCGTTCGACGACACGGTCAGCGACAACGTGAAGCTGTGGGACCGCTCCATCGAAGACTTCGAAGTCATACTCGCGTGTCGCGATGCCGCCATCCATGACGCCATCATCAACCGCGAGGGCGGATACGATAGCCGCATCCTTCCCGGTGGCCGCAATTTCAGCGGCGGGCAGTTGCAGCGGTTGGAAATCGCCCGCGTGTTGGCGCAAGATCCCACGGTCGTCATCCTCGACGAGGCGACGAGTTCTCTCGACGCCCAAACCGAGGCCGAGGTCATCAAGCGCATTCGCGACCGCGGAATCACCTGCATCGTGGTAGCACATCGCCTGTCGACCATCCGCGATTGCGACGAGATCATCGTGCTCGACGACGGCAAAGTCGTCGAACGCGGCACGCATGCCGAACTCATGGAGCTCGATGGTTCCTATGCGGAGTTGGTGCGCAATGACTAGCTGGATGGGATCGCAAATCGAGGCTCGCTCAAAGTACGACAGCGAGATGACGGAACGCGCTTACGCCGAGCTTGCGGCCAGCGTGAGCGGTTACGGCGCAGCACCACGCATCATTGTCGACGACATCGCCCAAACCGACGGTGCCGCGAAAGCTTGCCTTGCCTACATCGGCGTAGAGGCAGGCGAGGTGCCTCCCAACATCGTTGACTTCGATGAACGCATCGATTGGCTCTGCCGCCCGACAGGCACGATGCGTCGCAACGTGCGCCTTGAAGGCGATTGGTGGAAGAAGGCGTTCGGAGCCATGGTCGGCCACCTCGACACCGGTGAGGCCGTACCCCTGTTGCCGCATGGCATACACGGCTACCACTACCTCGAACCAGGCACGAATCGCAAGGTCAAGGTTAACGCGATGACGGCTTTGCGCATCCAGAGCGAAGCCGTGCTGTTCTACCTGCCCCTGCCCGCCAAGCCGCTTAAGACAACCGACTTGGTCGCTTTCATCGCCCGCGTCTTCAACCGCAACGACTACTTCCTCGTGCTTGTGGCGGCAGCGGCGGCAGCGCTTATCGGGTTGGCGCTGCCCTGGGCGAACCAGGTCGCCTTCAGCGTGGTGGCGCCTTCGGGCCAGGCCAGGCTAATTCTGCCCATTGCAGCGCTATTGTTGGGCGTGGTCGTGTCCACCGCCCTCATCAACGCCTGCCGAAGCCTCGTCATGTCGCGCGTTTCCATGAAGCTCGATGTCGTTGCCGAGGCGGCTACGTTTGCGCGCATCTTGGCGTTGCCCACCTCGTTCTTCAAGGAATACTCTTCGGGCAATCTTGGCAACCGCGTGTCCACTGTCACGATGTTGGCGCAACAGCTGGCCAACATCGTCCTGGGTGCGGCTCTCACAGCCCTGCTTTCCACCGTCTACATTATCCAAATCGGCACTTTCACTCCCGTGCTCGTCCTGCCTGCGTTTGTGATCGCGCTTGTTCAAGCGGCGTTCATGGTCATCGCGACGCTGCTCACCATGCGCTACGAAAGCGAGACGATGGAGGCCAACGCAAAGCTGTCGGGTGAGGTGACGGCCCTTCTGAACGGCGTTCAGAAAATTAAGCTCGCCGGCGCCGAGGACCGCGCCTTCGCGAAATGGGCACACAGTTACGCAAACTATGCCCGTCCCGCCTACAACCGCCCGGCGTTGGTTCGATCGTTGCCCGCAGTCGTCACGCTCGTGGGGCTTCTGGGCACCATCGTCATTTACTACCTTGCCGGCTCGAATTCGGTGGCAATCGCAGATTACATGGCTTTCAGCGCCGCGTTTGGCCAGGTGACGGCGTCATTTGCGGCTCTCGCGGAAATGGCCGGCCAGTTTGCGCAGATCAACCCCATGCTCGATATGGTCGCTCCCATCTTGGAGGCGACTCCTGAAATTGCAGAGGGCAAGCCGTCTGTTGAGTCGCTGAGCGGCTGGATCGAGGTTTCGGGCGTGTCGTTCCGTTACGGCGAGGACCTGCCGTACGTCCTGAATGACTTGTCGTTCAACATCAAGCCAGGCGAGTACGTGGCGCTTGTTGGCAGGAGCGGATGCGGCAAGTCAACCATCGTGCGCCTGCTCCTTGGCTTCGAGGAGCCCGAGCGCGGTGCCGTGTACTTCGACCAATACGATGTGCAAAGGGTTGACTTGCGCAGCTTGAGGCAGCATGTTGGCGTGGTCATGCAGGACGGCAAGCTGTTCATGGGCGACATCGCCAACAACATCACGATTTCCACCCCATCGGCCACGCTTGACGATGCGTGGAGCGCGGCCGAGCTGGCGGGTCTGGCCGACGACATCCGAAAGATGCCGATGGGCATGCAGACGCTTGTGACGGAAGGCTCGGGTGGCGTGTCCGGCGGCCAGCGCCAACGCATCATGATCGCCCGTGCGATATGCGGCCAACGGCGCGTCCTCATCTTCGACGAGGCGACAAGCGCGCTTGACAACGTGACACAGAAACACGTGAGCGATTCGCTCGATTCCCTGAAATGCACGCGCGTCGTCGTAGCGCATCGCCTGTCCACCGTGAAGAACTGCGACCGCATTCTGGTGGTGGATGGCGGCAAGATCGCCGAAGAGGGTACCTACGATGAGCTGATCGCGAAGAACGGCCTGTTCGCCGAGCTGGTCGAGCGCCAACGCCTCGACAAGGAATAGCAAGCGGCCTTTAGGCTGCCCCACCACCTGAAAAGGACCAAAGGGGGATACTCCCCTTTTGGTCCTTTTGGGTGATGGGGCCTGTCTAAAACCCGCTGGGTTAGCTGCGGGCCTTCACGCTGGGATTCTCTGCGATGACCTTGTGCAGCTCGTCGATGTAGCGCAAAAGCAGCGTGCCGGGACGCCGTTCGTTGTGCATGACGTAACCCACCTGCATGCGCTCGTCTACGTCGAGCGGGATGGCCGTGATGCCCGAGTGCATTTCGCTTGAAAGCACGCCTGTCGAAATCGTGTAGCCGTTGAAGCTGGTCAGCAGGTTGGTCAAGGTGCCGCGATCCGAGAAGCGTATGTTGCGATCGTGCCGCAGGTAGCCGAACGGCTCCTCGGAATAGTAGAACGAGTTGGTCGTGCCCTGCTCGAACGAGTAACGCGGATAGGGCTCGAGGTCTTCCAGCTTCACGATCGGGCGCTCGGCTAGCGGATGGTGGTCGCCCACGAACACGTGCACTTGCGCGTCGAACAGCGGGAAGAACGTCAGGTCCGCGTCGGCGAGTGCCTTCTTCAGCACGCGCGAGTTGAAGCTGTCGAGGTACAGCACGCCCACGTCGCTGCGGAACGTGCGCACGTCGTCGATGATCTGCCCGGTCGCGCATTCGCGCAAGACGAAATCGTACTTGTCCGACGCGCATTGCTCGGCCACGTTGATGAAGGCCTGCAAGCTGAAGTAGTAGTGTTGCGTTGACACGGCCAGGTGCATGTTTTCGGTGCGTCCACGTTCGTAGCGCGATTCCAGCATATCGGCCTGCTCGATAACCTGACGGGCGTATCCCAGCAGCTCGGTGCCGTCGTTTGTAAGCGTGACGCCGCGGTTGCTCCGCGTGAAAATGGTGATGCCCAATTCGCGTTCAAGCTCTTTGATGGCCGTCGAAAGGTTCGATTGCGAGATATACAGGCTCTGAGCGGCTGCGTTGATCGAGCCGTGTTCGCTGATGG
>CADAKR010000030.1 GCA_902788545.1 uncultured Coriobacteriaceae bacterium | reverse complement strand
GGCGCGGTGTAGGCCACCTCGCCATCCCAGCGCTCGTCCTCGTGGTAGAGCGACACGTGCACGTGCATGTCGGGCTCGTTCGGCCAGATGTCGAACAGCTGCTCCTTGAACACCAAATCGTCGTAGGTCGAACCCGAGTACACCAAGTCGATGCGGCCGTAATCTTCGCGATGCTCGAGACAGTACAGCAAGAACGAGCGCACCGGCGGCAGGCCGATGCCGCCTGCAATAAACAGCATGTCCTTGCCCTTGCAGCCTTCCGTCGGCCACCAGTTGCCGTACGGACCGCGCAGCGACACCTCGTCGCCAACCGCCAAGTCGTGCAGATGCTCGGTGACCAGGCCCACCTTCTTCACCGTGAACTGCACCCACTCGTCGCTTTGCGCCGACACGACGAACATGCACTCGCCGTACTGCAGCAATCCGAACATGCCAAGCTGACCCGGCTCGCAATCCCAGGGCTTCTCGCCGTCGAGCGTCTGCAGCCTAAACGACTTCACATCGGGCGTCTCCTCGGTGATCTTGATCACCTTGCACACCTGCGGCACGAGGGGACGCTCACCCTTCGCGCAGCCGTGGGAAATCTCTATACTAGGCATATCAGGCTCCAATCTCGTCAATCAGGCGCGTGATGTCGAGAGCGACCGGGCACTTCTCAACGCAGCGGCCGCACCCGACGCACAGTGACATGCCGTAGCGGCGCTCGAAGAAGTTCAGCTTGTGCATGAAGCGGTTGCGCACGCGCTCGAGCTTCTCGGGACGCGGGTTGTGCCCGCCGGCCATCATGGTGTATTCCGAGAACATGCAGCTGTCCCAGCAACGGAAGCGAACGCCGTCTTTGCGGCGCATGTCCTGGCTGATGTCGAAGCAGTGGCACGTGGGGCACACATAGGTACACGTGCCGCAGTTCAAGCACTTGATGGAAAGGTTTTCCCAGATGGGATGGTCGTACATGCCCTCGAGCTTGTCGACGACGCCTTCCATGTTCACCTTCAGCGTCAGGTCGGGCGCAACGGGCTGCGCATCGCCCTCCTCGGTGAACGCGGACCATGTGGCTACCTCGGCTTCGCCCTTCTCGGTCTGCGCCAGCACCAGGTAGGCATCGCCGCAATCCTGCAGCATGACGTCGGCGTTGGGCGCCATCTGGGGGTCGACGCCCATCGAATCGCAGAAGCACGTCTCGGCCGCCTTGGCGCAACCGATGCACACGCAAACGAGCTTGTCGCGCGCATTCGCGTAGAACTCGTCGACGAAGCCCTTCGTCAAGAACACCTCATCGAGGCAGACGATCGAGCGCATGTCGCACGGGCGGATGCCGAACACGACCTGCTCGCGCGACTCGTCGTATTCGTGGATGTGATAACTGCCGTTCTCGTCGACGTCGAAGTGGTACATCTTCTGCGTCTGCGGGAACAGCAGGTCTTTCGGCGGCATGGTCGTGTTCACCATGTCGAAATCGGGCGTTACCCCCTCGCCGTAGCGGGCGAACTTCGCGACGCCGTCCACGCTGGCCGGCACGAACACGTCGCGCGCGCCGGCAAGATGGTCGAGAAGGGCCGCTACCTTTTGCTTGTTCAGAATCATGGCGGCCTCCTACATGAACTCTTCGACGTCGTCGAGGCGGTACTCGATCAACGGCTCGGTCGTGTCTTCAAGCGAAAGTGCCGATTCGAATTCGCCGAACAGGTCGTTCATGTCTTGAATGACCTTGCGGTTCAGCTTCATGAGCGGCAAGTCCATGGGGCAGGCGCGTTCGCATTCGCCGCATTCGATGCAGCGGTCGCCGATGTGCATGACGCGCGTCAGACCGTAGAAGCGGTTTTCGGCCACGTTGTTCTGCTTGCCGACCCAGTTCTCGCGGCGGGCATCGACGAAGCATTCGCGGCACGTGCAGCACGGGCAGACGTCGCGGCAGGCGTAGCAGCGGATGCACTTGGCGTAAACGCTCTCGAAGTAACGCGAACGGTCTGCTTGCGCCATGGCCTCGACTTCGGCAACCTCGGCGAAACGCTCGGCAGCTGCAGGCTTTTCAACGGCATCTCCCGCCATCTCGTCGAACTCGAGCGGGTTGTTGTGGCGGCACTCGGCACACTTCTTCAGCAGCTCGCCGGTCTTGCGGTCTTTCATGCCGGGGCAGCCCACCCCGATGAGGTAGACGTCCTCGCGCTTGATGACCTTGTCGGTGACGAGGCGGATGATGCCGCGGCTGTCGCAACCGCGCACCACGAGGCCCACCTTGCCGCGGCTGACGACGTCGCGCACGTACTTGGCCAGCGTGTTCACGCAGTACTCGTCGAACACGAGCTTGTCGGCGTCAGCGGCGTCGGTGATGACGAGCGGGGTGGTCTGGTTGGCGAACCGGCCGGCCTCCCAGCCGATGAACGTGGCGACCTCGCCGCTTTCCAGCAGTTCCTTCGCGCGGGCGCGAATCGTGTCTTGGGCGGTCATTATGCGGTCACCTCCTCGGGAACGGCGTTGAACGCGTCTTCGTCGTCGGGAATGCGCGGCAACTCAAAGGCTGGGATCTCGCGCGTCAGGTTCAGGGGCCCGAGCGCGCGCACCTGCTCGACCACGCTCATGACGGTGTCGCGGAACTTGCCTGCCTCGGCGCCGGAAATCCAGCGCACCTGGAAGCGCTCGGGCTCGAGTCCCTCGTATTCCAGCAAGCGCTTGAAGATGAGCATGCGGCGGCGGGCGTAGTAGTTGCCCGTCACGTAATGGCAGTCGCCCGGATGGCAACCGCACACCAGCACGCCGTCGCAGCCCTTGTTGAGCGCCTCGATGACGTACTGCGGGTTCATGCGGCCCGAGCACGGAATGCGCAGCACGCGCACGTTGGCCGGGTAGTTCATGCGGTTCAGGCCCGCCAAGTCGGCGCCCGTGTAGGTGCACCAATGGCAGCAGAACGCGATGATCTTGGGTTCCCAGTTCTCGGGATAGGCGCCGTTGTTTTCTACCACTGACACAGCGCATCGACCTCCCTCATGATCGACTCGTTCGTGTAGCCGAGCAGGTCCATCGCCCCGGCGCGGCACGTGACGGTGCAGGCGCCGCAGCCCTGGCACAGGCCCGGGTTCACTTGCGCAACCGGGCGGGTGACCTTGCGCGAGTTCTCGCGGAACTGCTTCTCGACGATGGAGATGGCGCCGTACGGGCAAATGCCCACGCACGCGCCGTCGCCCTGGCAAAGCGATTCGTTGACATGCGAGATCTGTGGGTTGCTCATCAGCTTGTCCTTGTTCAGCAAGCCGATGACCTTCGAGGCAGCCGCTCCCGCCTGGCACACGGAATCGGGGATGTCCTTGGGGCCCTGAGCGGTGCCGGCAAGGAAGATGCCCGCCGTGTTCGTTTCCACCGGACGCAGCTTGGCATGCGCCTCGACCAGCCAGCTGTCGGCGTCGCGGCCGACCGTGAACTTGGCGGCCAGCTCGTCGATGCCGTCGGCAGGGACCATGGCGGTTTCGAGCACCACCATGTCGGCGGCCACGGTGACTTGCTGGCTTGTCAGCGTGTCCTCGCCCTTGCAGATCAGCTTGCCGTCCTCGCGGTAGATTTTCGACACGCGGCCGCGCAGGTACTGGGCACCGTCTTGAAGCGTGTTCATGTAGAACTCGTCATAGCCCTTGCCCGGCGTGCGCACGTCCATGTAGAAGACGTAGCAGCGGCCGTCGGGCACCTTGTCGAGGTACTGGTGGGCGTGCTTGGCCGAGTACATGCAGCACGCGCGCGAGCAATACGCCTTGCCCTTGTTCGGGTCGCGGCTGCCGACGCACTTGATGATGACGACGCTCTTGGGCTCGGTGCCGTCGGAGGGCCTCAGGATATGGCCCTCGGTCGGACCGGATGCGTTCACGAGACGCTCGAACTGCAGGCCCGTGATGACGTCCTCGTACTTGCCGCCGCCATACTCGGGATAGAGCGGCTTCCAGTCGATGAGCTTGTAGCCCGTGGCGAAGACGACGGCGCCGTACGTTTCGGTCGTCAGCTTGTCCTCGTCCTCGTAATTGATGGCGCCCGTCGGGCACACCTTCGCGCACACGCCGCATTTGCCCTCTTGCAGCTTGCGGCAATGCGCGGCGTCGATGACGGGTTTGGAGGGCACGGCTTGCGGAAACATCTTGTAGATGGCCGTGCGCTCGGACATGCCCTGCTCGAAGTCGTTTGTGACTTTCTGCGGGCACTTCGTCTCGCATGCGCCGCAGCCGGTGCACTTGTCGTAGTCGATGTACTTGGCCTTTTCGCGGATGGTCACCTCGAAGTTGCCGATGTAGCCCGACACGTTCTCGACTTCCGAGTAGCTTTTTACCGTGATGTTGGGATGGTTGCCCACTTCCGACATCTTCGGCGTGCAGATGCAAGCCGAGCAGTCCATTGTGGGGAACGTCTTGTCCAGCATGACCATCTTGCCGCCAAGCGATGTCTCGCGCTCGACGATGGTCACCTGGAAGCCCGCGTCGGCAATGTCGAGCGCTGCCTGCATGCCGGCGATGCCGCCGCCGATGACGAGCGCCTTCTTGTGCACGGGTATCTCGATGGAATGGAGCGGCTGCAGCCGCGCCACCTTGGCCACGGCCATCTTCACGAGGTCCTTGGCCTTCTCGGTGGCGATCTCCTTGTCCTTGTGCACCCACGAGCACTGCTCGCGCAGGTTGGCCACTTCCAGCATGTAGGGGTTGACCGGGGTGTCGGCCAGAAGCTTGCGCCATGTGGGCTCGTGCATGCGCGGCGAGCAGGCACCCACGACCACGCGGTCGATGCCCTTCTCGATGATGGCGTTCTTCACGCCTTCCTGACCCGGGTCAGAGCACGTGTACTTGTTCGTCTCGACGTACACGACATCGGGAAGCGTGCGGGCCATCTCGGCCACGGCCTCGACGTCGACGGTGCCAGCGATGTTGCTACCGCAGTAGCAGAGGAACACACCGATCCTGCTCATCGTGCGGCCTCCTCTCCTGCTTTGGCAGCTGCTTTGGCAGCAGCCTCCTTGGCCGCCTTCTCGGCTTTCTTGGCTGCAATCTTGGCCGCCATCTCCTCTTTCTTGCGCTTCTCCTCGGCGGCGGCGAGCATCTCCTGGTATTCGAGGTTCAGCGCGTCAAGCTCGCGCTGCAACAGCAGCTGCTCGGCCGGGTGGAAGTGGATGTCGATGCCCACTTCCTCTGCGGCCGCTCCGAACGCCAAGCCGATGAGCTCGGTGAAGTAATAGCACGGGATGTCGAAGGGCTCTTTGCCCGCCGCAACGCGCGCGCGGTTGATCTCGGCTTCGCGCATGTCGAGGTTGAGCATGCACAGCGGGCACGACGTGACGATGCAGTCGGCGCCGTTGGCGGCCGCGTTCTCGAAGATGCGCTCGATCATGGGCTTGGCCTGCTTGGGCACCACCATCTGCTGGGCTGCGCCGCAGCATTCGGTCTTGAACGCCCACTCGACGGGCTCGGCGCCGATAAGCGCCATGAGCTCGTCCATGCTCTGCGGGTCTTCCTGATCGTCGAAGTCGCCGCACACGTTAGCCGGACGCACCATGGCGCAGCCGTAATAGCACGCCACCTTCAGGCAGCGCAGCTTGCGCACGACCTTGTCCGCTATGGCCGCTCGCACGTCCTCATCCGAAAACGCCTCGAGCAAGCTGACCACGTTCGCCTGCGCTTGGTAAGGCATGTCGATAAGCTCGCCCAGGTGGGCCAGGTTCTCCTCGCTTTCGCGCGCGTACGTGAGCGACGTGCGCAGCGACCGGTAGCATCCCGCGCATGATGCCACGACGTCGAGCCCAGGTAGCTCGCGTTCGGAAATCGCCAGGCTGCGCGCGGGAAGGGCGACTTCGAGCTCGGGGCTCGTGAGCGCCGCCGCCGACGTGCCGCAGCAGTTCCAATCGGGAATCTCGACGAGCTCGAAGCCGATTGCGCGCGTGACGTAATCAGTCGAGATGGTGAACGACTTGCCCGTGGTGTTCGCGGAGCATCCGGGGAAGAACGCGTACTTCATCGCCATTATTCATCACCGCCTTCGCTTGCCCCGTCTTGGGCGTAGCGAGCGGCATCGGCTGCCATCGCCCGATCGACGAGTGCGGCCACCTCGTCGCGCCCTTCAATGTTGTGCATGGAAACACCCACCATGCCGCGCGCCAGCATGCGCACGGCGTTTTCCGCATCTTGCATGAGATGGCCCGACTTCACGTTGTAAGCCGCGGCCAAGTACTGCTCGTTGGAAACGCCGTGTGCGCGCACGTTGGCGATGAACTCGTCATCGAAGATATCAGCCTCGGGAAGGGGCCTGTAACCTGCGCGCTTCGATGCGAGCCGCACCGCGCGCATCGTCGAGCAGATGTCGACGTTTTGCGGGCAACGGCTCGAGCACACCACGCATTGCGCGCAGATCCAGGGGGTCTTCGCGCTGAGCACGACGTCGAGCGCACCGAGCTGAAGGTAACGGATGACCTCGCGCGGCATGAGGTCCATGCCCTCAGCCAGGGGGCATCCGGCCGTGCACTTGCCGCACTGGTAGCAATCCTTCAGGTTCACCCCCGCCTCCGCGGCGATTGCCTGGCACGCAGCCACGTCTTTTTCGGGTATCCCCGACAAATCCAAAGCCTGCATAGGTAATCCCTCTCTGATCAGGAACAAAACCGAACAAAAGCACCGCCACCGGCATTCTGCCGAACGACGGCGTGAAACCAACGATGCAAACTGAGATGTTGAACCTCTCTTGCTGCGCTTTGCGCAGCACCCGGGACCATCATAGGCGAATGCCGCCGCACGAGCTGCAACGCACCCGCGAATGGCAACAATTTAGTCATCATGAACATAACTGGATTTTCCTCTCCTGTCCCCGAAAACCCAGTTCCTGCTGTATTATCTGTGCAGTTTATTCCACCAACTGGAGGAGCGCCCATGAGCGAAGAACTGTACGCACCGATTCCCGACCTTGACGCCTACCTTGCACGCATCGGCATCGCCGAGGCGAAAGCACCCACGGCGGCGTTCCTCGACGCGCTGATCTACGCGCACCAGCACACCGTGCCGTTCGACAACCTTGACGTGTTCGCAAAGGGCCTCACCCCGTCGCTGGCCATCGCCGACCTGTTCGACAAGATCGTCGTCCGCAAGCGCGGCGGCTACTGCTTCGAGCTGAATGCACTGTTCGGCGCGCTGCTCAAAGCGCTCGGCTTCGAGGTGCGGCCCTGCATGGCGCGCGTGCTGTTGCGCCCGATCCCCTACCCGCTCATCAGCCATCGCGCCAACATCATCACGATCGACGGCAAGCGCTACTTTGCCGACGTGGGCTTCGGCGGACCGCAACCCACCTTCGCCCCGCTCATCGAAGACGGCGCGAGCCGCACGGAAGAGGGCCAGACGTTCACGTTGCATCGCGTGGCGCACTCCTGGTGGGAAGTGGGCTACCAGGGCACCAAGGAAGAAGAGCGTTCCGTGTTGCGCATCTGCATGCTGGCAGTCGGTGAAGAAGATTTCGTGCCCCTGTCCTTCTACCAGGCGAACTTCGAGGGATCGGTGTTCCGCAACACCCGCATGGTCAACATCAAGACGGCCGACGGTGCGCTTGATTTGCGCAACGACACCTACACTGTCTTCGCCGGCGGCCAGAAGACCTCGCGTGAAATCACCGAGGACGAACTCGACCAGTTGCTGGAAGAGAAGTTCGGCATCGCCAACTGGCGCTAAGGAGCCAAAAGAGCCAAAAGGGGATACTCCCCTTTTGGCTCATGCGTGGATTTACCAGCGGCGCTCGCCGGCACGGCGGGTGATGCCGCGGGCGACGGCGCCGGCCATGACCTCGTCGGTACCCCAGGCAATCTGGTTGCCGCGGCAATCGCGCCATATGCGCGACACGCGCGTGGCGTCCGTGTAGCCGATGCCGCCGAAGATCTGCAACGCGTCCGAGGCGATGTCGGTGGCGGCGGCCGGCACGAAGCGCTTGGCCAGCGCCATGTCCAACGCGAAATCGGCCACGTTCTCGTCGGCCGAGCGCGCAGCGTCGAACGTCAGGTTCACGATGGAACGCGCCTGCGCCTCCATGTTCGCGAGCTTTTCCTGGATCTGCGGCAGGCTGACGAGCTGACGGCCCTTCACCGTATGCTCGGCCGCATGCACGGCGGCGTCGTCGAGCGCCGCAAGCGCCAAGCCCGCGCTCGATGCGCAGACGAGCACGCGCCCCAGGCCGAACTGCTTCTTCATCATGGTGCGCAGCTTGCCCTCGGTCTGGATATGCCAGTCGGGATCAAGCTTCACATGCGTGAAGGTCAGCACCGCCGGCGCGAGCATCTCCTGACCGACCGTGTTGAGCGGCTCAGACGACACGCCCTCCAGATCGGTGGGCACGAGCCACAAAGACATGCCGCCATCCAGCTGGCCGAACAAGGGGTCGCGCACCAACACGAGCGTGTTGCCCGCAAACTCGCCGCTGCTGACGAACGTCTTGCGGCCGTCGAGGTAGATGCCGTCGTTGTCGGCGGTCACGCGCGTGCGCACCGCCTGCACGTCGGTGCCGGCGAACGGCTCGGTAAACGCCTGCGAGAACAGGACGCGCCCTGATTTCCCGTACAGGTCCTGCGAAATCTCGTCTTGCGACAGCGGGCGCATCGACGACAGGAGTGCCAACGACGTCATGTCCGACTGGAACGGCAGCGTGGCGCCCGCGCGACGCACGATGGCCATGAGCAGCGTCACCCGATCGAGGAACGGGCAGTCCTTGCCGCCCACGTTCACCGGCAGCACGTATGAGCCCAGCTCGCTTTCGTAGAACGCGTCGTACACCTCGGCGGGCATGTTGCGGTCGGCGACCCATTGGCGGATGCGCTCCTCGGTGAAATGCTCGTCGCAGAACGCGTCCACGAGATCGATCACGCGGCGTTGTCCATCTGTCAGAACCATGTCGTGCTCCTACTCTTGCTTCGAAGGCGTGTCTCCGGCGCTCGGCAGCGTCGACTCGCCTGCACCCAGCGCGTCGGCGACCAGGGTGCGCAACGTTCGTTTATCGGTCTTCCCGTTGGGAAGCCGTGGAAGGTCGTCCATTTTCATGATCACGTCGGGCACCTTGCATTTCTGCAAGCGGCCATACGCGAACTGGCGCAATGCCACCGCAGGCTCGTTGCACCCGGGCTTCTCGATGACGCACAGACACGTGCGCTCGCCCAATTCGGGATCGGGATACCCCACCAGGCAGCTTTCGGACACGCCCTCGTGTTCCTGGTAGACGTTTTCGACCTCGAGCGGGTAGATGTTCTCGCCGCCGCGGATGATCATGTCCTTGATGCGGCCGACGATGTAGTAGTTCCCGTCGTCGTCGATGGTGGCGACGTCGCCCGAATGGAACCAGCCGTCCTCGTCGAGGCAGGGATCAAGCGTGCCGTCGGGTCGCATGATGCCGTCCATCATGGAGACCGACTTGCACAGCACCTCGCCCGTGTCGGGATCGAGCTTGATCTGCGCACCGTCGATGGGCTTGCCCACGCTTGCGGCGCGCACGCGCAGCGGGGCGTCATAGTCGGTCGTGGTCATCGTGGCAGCCGTCTCCGTCATGCCGTACGAGCCCAGCATCGTGCAGCCGTAGCGCTTCTCGTATTCCACGACGGCGGCCTCGGGGCACGGCGCGCCGGCCAGCTTCACGACGCGCAAGCTTGAGAGGTCCCACTCGTCTTCTTCGTTCACGCGCAT
>CADAKR010000029.1 GCA_902788545.1 uncultured Coriobacteriaceae bacterium | reverse complement strand
AATTCAGTCGACGTTAGCATCACGTAATCGGACGTTTTGCCCGAAGGCTTCCGGGACCGGGTCTCCGGCGACGGGAGAGAAGGGCCCGCTTGAGTCAACGGGGGACAGCTCCCTTGGCCACCCGGGGGCTGTCCCCTGTCGCCGAAAACTCGGCGCTATGCGTAGTCGGCTTTCAGCGCTTCCCAGGCTTTGCGGGAAGCCTTGATGGTCTCGGGGCTGATGCAGTAGCTGGCGCGGACCCAGCCTTTCGCCCCAAAGCAGGTGGCGGGCACCAGCAGCAGCTCGTGCGCCTTCGCGGCCTCGCTGAACGCTTCGTCGTCTTCTTCCAGCGCGCGTATCCACAGGTAAAACGCGCCGTCGGGCTGGATGTACTCGTAGCCCAGCTCGTCGAGCATATCGGTGAGCAGCTGGCGGTTCTCGGCATAAGCGTCGACGTTCGTGGGTTCGCTGATGCACGTCTCGATAACACGCTGGAACATGACAGGTGCGCAGATGAAACCGAGTGCACGACCCGCACCGCACACGGCGGCGAACACAGCAGCGGCGTCTTTCATATGATCGCTCACGTACACGTAGCCAATGCGCTCGCCAGGCAAAGACAAGCTCTTCGCCCAGGAATAGCACACGATGGTGTCGTCGTAGAAGTTGGCCGTGAACGGAACGTCCGCGCCATACGTGATCTCGCGATACGGCTCGTCGCTGATCAGGTAGATGGGATGGCCAACCTCCCGCTCCTTTTCCACGAGCAGTGCGGCGAGCGCCTCGATGTTTTCGCGCGTGTAGATGCAGCCGACCGGATTGTTCGGCGAGTTTATGATCATGGCAGCCGTCTTCTCGTTGATGGCCGCGCGCAGGGCGTCGATGTCGAGCTGGAAATCGCTTTGGCGCATGGGCACCTCGACGCACGTGCACCCTGCTGATTCGGTCATGACCTTGTACTCGGCAAAGTACGGAGCGTTCACGATAACCTCGTCGCCAGGATACGTGATGGCGGCAACCGAGATGTAGAGCGCAGCCGTCGCACCCGCCGTCAGATACACCTGGCCGAACGTGGCATCGATGCCGAAGCGCTCGCGCAGGTTGTCGGCGACCGCCTGGCGCGCCGACTGCAGACCAGGCGACATGGTGTAGGCATGCAGCTGCTCGGGCGGCTCTTCAAGCAACTCTTCGATACGCGTGCGCACCGATGGCGGCGCGGGAATCGACGGATTGCCAATGGAATAGTCGAACACGTTCTCCTCGCCGATGGCGGCCTTGCGTTCAAGACCGTGCGCATACAGCTTGCGGATGTAGTTCGGCTGGCTGCCCAGCTGGTACATGCGCTCGTTGATCATGGGGGTCCTTCCGGTTTCAATCACTATGAAGTTGGACGTTTTGCTTCGGGTTGAACGTCCGGCTCGAAGCAGAACGTCCGGTTTTTCACGCTGCTTAGTCGTGCCACTCGTCTTGCGGATGCTCTTCGAGCGTTTCGGGACGCACGACCAGAACGTCGCAAGGGGCATTGCGGATGAGGTACGTCGACACGCTGCCGACGAAGGCGTACTTGAAGTTCGAAAGGCCGCGCACACCGCAAATGACAAGATCGGGATTGAACGGCTCGATGAGCGATTCCATGAGGCATTCAGACACACGGCCGGCGCGCACTTGCAGGTCGACCGACGGGATGCACTCGTCGTTGCGGGCGCGGGTGAGGTACTTCTTCAGCTCTTCCTCGATGCGGTCATGGCCGTCGTCGATGAGCGCTGCGAAATCGATGCCGTTCGCCTCGTAGGGCACCGAGTCGATGACGTGTCCAAGCACCACTTCGGCATTGTTGTCATGCGCGATTGAGAGGGCGCGTCGCACAACCGCTTCTTGCGTGGCCGCGCCGTCGAGCGCCGCGAAAATCTTGTTGTACTTTGCCATGAAAGCCTCCTATTCGACGACTAATTATCCGATTGTACCGCATAAAAGTCGCAGGGGGGCTTCATGGCTCCTTAGAGCTGTAGCTCTTCGCCCGGCTCGACGATGATGCGGCCCTGCGCCTGGAATGCCTCGGCACGCTCGCGGCTGAACAACTGCGAGGGATCGTTCGGGTCGTCCATGGGCACGAGGTGCACGGGAATGCTGTGACGGGCGCCCACGAGACGCGCGCACTCCGACGCCTCGGCCACGTCCATGTTGTAGAAGCCATCGCCCGGGAATACCGCGTAATCGAGGTTCATCGCAGCCAGCTTCCCGCTGCTCATGTCGTCGGTGGTGCTGGTGTCGCCCGACGCATAGAACGTCAGGCCGTCGAACGACAGCACCAACCCGACGCACTGGTCAACGGAATGGTTCTTGTTGTACGCCTGGACGGGCTGGATGCCCACGCCATGCGACTCGAAGCTGCGATACTCGCCAGGCGCCGGATGGAAGTCGGCAACGCGCAGCACCTCGCATCCTGCAGCGTGCGGCATCTTGTCCACCTGGTTGTGGTCGAAGTGCTCGTGCGTCGAAACCACGAGATCGGCCGGCAGGTCGTAGCCTTCGCCGATGAACGGGTCAACGTACACCACCGTGCCATCATCGAGCACGATCCGGTACGACCCATGTCCCTGATACAGCATCTTCGCCATAGCGCATCTCCTCCCGTGAAGCCACATCGATGATTTTCTTTGCGTCCTTGAAAACCCGCTTACATGCTGGACAAGCGCTCGGGAGAAACGGCCTTGCCCGCGTCGACAACGTCAGCGGTGGGGGCTTCTTCCAGTTTTTCGGCTATGACATCGGGGTTCAACGCGCGCTTGGCTTCCTTCACGGCGCGTTTCTTCTGCTTCTTCTCGGCCTTCTTCTGCTGGCTGTTGCCGCCCGCCAGACGCTCTTCCAGACGTCCGACCAGGTTGGCCAGCGGAATAGTGAGCACCAGGTAGAAGATGGCCGCCACGATGTAGGGCGTGATCGAGCCGGTCGAAGCCACAATCGTCTTCGCGTACATGACGATCTCCATGACGCCGACGGCCGCCAGCAACGACGTGTCCTTGTACAGCAGGATGAACTCGCTGGTCATGGTGGGTAGCACGCGACGGATCGTCTGTGGAATGATGACGAACATCATGGTCTGCGCGCCGGTCATGCCAAGCGAACGCGAAGCTTCGAACTGGCCCTTGCTAATCGACTGGATGCCCGCGCGGAAGATCTCGCACTGATACGCCGCCGAATTCAACGCCAACACGATGACGCCCAGCACGAACGGCGGGATTTGCACGCCGGCCAGCGGCAAGCCGAAAAACGCGATGTAAATCTGCAGGAACACGGGCGTGCCGCGCACCACGTTGACGTAAACGGAGCCGATGGCGCGCAGGATACGCAGCCCCGACATGCGCATAAACGAAAACGCCAGGCCAATGGGAATGGCCAGCGGGAACGCGATAAGGACGATGGCGATGGCCATGAAGAAGCCATGCAGCACAACGGGGAAGCTGGACACGAGGATGGGCGGATTGAAGAACAGGCGCAGGAACTTGTTGGAATTCCACGCTTGCACCCACGGCTGCTCTTCGAGGTACTTGGCCAGTTGCTGCGTGGGTGACGTGACCGCCACGTCGACGGCAGGGATGTCGTCCATCGCCATGATGGCTCCATCGGCCAGCTCGTAGGTGCCGGTTATGCTCATGTCGCCGCCCGCCACGGGGAAGACAACGTTGTAAAGCTCGATGCGGAAGTAGCTGCCGGCGGGTGCGGGCTCGGCCAGCGTGCAAACAGCGGCTTGGCCTTCGACGGTGAACGTGCAAGACGGGTTGTCGCGGGTCATCAGATCGGCGCCGGACAAGACGGTGAAGCGCGCGTCGTCCACTTCGAAAGCGGTACCTTCGGGTAGCGTCAGGGTAATGGCGCGAACCTGCTCGGTTTCGTCAGCCTGACCCTCCCATGTTATGCGCGTCTCCACGCCGCCGAGCACGTCGCTGCCCGAATCGCCGTTCGGCCGCGCCGTGCATTTCACGGTGTCGAGCGCATACGCGACCTGCGTGAAGCTGCTTGCAGCCACCATCACTATAAGCATGGCTGTCAGCAGCAAGTCAACCGCCCGCCATGCACGAGATTGCGCGAAGTTCATCATGAAGCCCTAACGTCTGAAAACAATGCAATTCATTATAGCGATGTGCCCTTTTCTTTCCATGCCCAACAAACAGAAAGCCCCCGCACGTGGCGGGGGCTTCTGAAGCGTTCGATGTGTCAAGCAAGACTACATGTACTGGTTGACCAGCTTATCGATGGTGCCGTCGGAAGTCAGCTTCGTGAGCGCTTCGTTAATGGCGGCGGTCAGAGCCGCGTTGTCCTTGCTCACGACGATCGCGTACTCTTCGCCCGTGGCGATGGACTTGACGACCTTGGCGTCCTTGTAAGCATCAGCCAGCATGGCCTCGACGACGGCCTTGTTCGTGCACACGGCGTTGGCCTGGCCGGACTGCATGGCGGCGAAGGCATCGGTGGAGTTGCCGTAAGCCTGAGCGGTGGCCTTCGGGTAGTTCTCCTGGACGTAAGCCTCACCGGTCGTGCCGGACTGTACGGCGATGATGACGCCTTCCTTGTTCAGCTCGGCATCGGCGTTCGCGTCGGTGACGGGGCTGTCCTTCATAACGGCAACAGCCTGGTCATCGATGTAATAGCTCTTCGTGAAGTCGATTTCCTTGGCGCGCTCGGGATCGACCGAGAAGCCCGAGATGCCGATGTCGGCCTGGCCACCGGCGGCGATAGCCGGGATGATGGCGTCGAACTGCAGGGTCTTGAATTCGGGCTCGAGGCCGAGTTCCTTGGCGACAGCCTTGGCGATTTCGATGTCGAGACCGACGTACTGGCCGTTCTCGAGGTTCTCGAACGGCGGATAGTCCGGCGACGTGGCAATCGTCAGCTTGCCGTTGGCGATGAGCTTGATGTCGCCTGCGGCAGCCGAGCTGGCGGAAGCCGAAGCGCTGCTGGCGGACGCGCTCGCCGAAGCGCTGCTAGCGGACGCCGAAGCGCTCTTTGAAGAGCTGCCCGAAGAGCAGCCGACGAGGGCCAGCGCAGCGACCATGACGCCGAGCAAGGCCAAAACAAGATACTTGCTAACCTTCATGTTTCCTCTCCCTTTCGACAGGATCCTTCCCTCGCGCTTTTGCGCACGACATACGATAGCGCAAGTCATCGCTCATTGCGACGCAAAAAGCTCAAATGAAGCAAGCGAAGCGGTTTTAGAAGCGCAACAGCGAAGCCAAAGAGCCAAAAGGGGATACTCCCCTTTTGGCTCTTTTGGCCTCCGGAGGCTGTTAGAGGCGGGGTTATTTCGCCAGTTTGGTGTGCTTGGCTTGGCCGGCGTCGAGAGCGTTTGCCAGCACCTGCATGCGAGCCTCGATGCCTTCGATGATCTTGCTGCATTCTTGTAGCTCACCGGCGATGTCGAGGCCGTGCGTCTCGGCGACGGCCTTGTACTTCAGGTCGTGTTCGAGCGAGGCCCAGTAGTCCATGGCGATGGTGCGGATTTGCACCTCGACCGGCACCATCTCCTTGCTGTCCATGAAGTACACGGGGATGCGCACGATGACATGCAAGCTGCGGTAACCGTTGGGCTTGGGGTTCTCGATGTAGTTCTTGATGCGCACGATTTCCAGGTCGTCTTGGCGTCGCAGCAGCCCCATCAGGTTCTTCACGTCGTTCTTGTACGAGCAGATGACGCGCACGCCGGCAACATCCATGAGGTATTCCTCCAAGTTGCCGATCGTGGGCTCCTTGCCATAACGCAGCAGCTTCTCGTAAATGCTGACCGGCGATTTGATGCGCGACTCGATGTGATGAATGGGATTGCGATTGCGGCGGATGGAAAGGTCGCGGTCAAGAATCTCGAAACGCACGACCATTTGGCGCATAGCGGCCTCGTATTTCTGCAGGATGGCGTGCATGTCGGCGGTGAACGCCTCGTAGCGGTCGAGCGCGGCGGCGTCGAGCAGCAGCTCCTGGGTCGAACCCTTCACCATCGTGTCGGAGCTCGGCATGATCTTCCATTGCGCCGTGCGGACCATGCCCGTCGGGGTGACGCGCATGCCCCCATCGGGAACGTTCTTCCCAACCGCCTTCGTTTGAGGTGCCATTACTTGTCCTTTTCGCGTTCCTTGGCTGCTTGCCAAGCTTCTTCCATTTCCTCGAGCGTCAGGTCCTCGACCGCGCGACCTTGCGCCCATGCCGCCTTCTCCACCTCGGCAAAGCGGAGGCGGAACTTGGCATTGCTGGCGCGCAGGGCCGATTCGGCGTTGATGCCCATCTTGCGCGCGACGTTGACCAGCGCGAACAGCAAATCGCCGAATTCCAATTCGACTTCTGTGACGGAAGCGGAATTCGCATCGTCATCTTCTCCGCCTTCGCGCAGCACCTTGTCGTCGTCTGTTTTCGGCGCGGCAGCATAAGCCGCTTCCAGCTCGGCGCGCTCCTCGGCCACCTTTTCCCACACGTCGTCGACCGTATCCCATTCGAAACCCGCAGCCGCCGCCTTGCGCGAGATCTTCTGACATTGCATGAGCGCTGGGAAATGGGTGGGCACGGCATCGAGCAGTCCCTCGCGCTTATCCGCCGCCTGTGCGTCGGCGGCTTCCTTTTCGGCGAGCTTGACTTGCTCCCACAGGTCAAGGACCTCGTCGGCGTTGTCGGCTTGCATTTCGCCAAACACATGGGGATGGCGCCTGATCATCTTCTCGTTGATATCCGCGCACACGTCGTCGATGGTGAATTCGCCTTCGTCGGCGGCAATCTGGCTTTGAAGCACGACTTGTAGCAGCACGTCACCGAGCTCTTCGCGCAAATGGCCGATGTCGCCCGCCTGAATGGCGTCGACCGCCTCGTAGGCTTCTTCAATCATGTTGCCGCTGATGGAGGCATGAGTTTGCGCACAATCCCACGGGCACCCGCCATCGGGCGAGCGCAGTGCGGCGATCGTGTTGACGAAGCTGTCGAATGCCGGATGCGCGGCTTCGGGCATGCGTATGTTCCTTTCCTTTGTTCGATTCCCAGTATAGCTCTATCATGAGCATATGGAACTTAAGCGCCTCAACACATTGGAAGACGAGCGGCTCGACGCGTACGCGCGGTTGACCGACGTGCAGCTGCGCAGCCGCATCGAGCCGGGAAACGCCGTGTTCATCGCCGAATCTGCCGAGGTGATCGGGCGTGCGCTCGATGGCGGCATGCAGCCGCTTTCGCTGCTCACGGCCGAGAAGTACCTTCCGCAGCTCGATGATGTTTTCGCGAAACTGGAAGCAGTCGACAGAAAAGCTCCCGTATTCGTCGCACCGGAAGACGAGCTGGCGAAGCTGACGGGTTTCGAGCTGACACGCGGGGCGCTGGCCGCGTTCAGGCGGCCGCCCGAGCCTCCAGTTGCCGATGTCGTGCGCGATGCGCGCCTGGTGGCCGTGCTCGAGGACATTCGCAACCACACCAACGTGGGGGCCATCTTCCGGTCGGCCGCCGCCCTGGGCGTCGACGCCGTGCTCGTGTCGCCCGCATGCTATGACCCGCTGTACCGGCGCGCCGTGCGCGTGTCGATGGGCACGGTGTTCCAGGTGCCGTGGACGCGCATCGGCACGAACCCCCACGATTGGGCGACCGAGGGCGTGCCGCTGCTGCACAGCCTGGGATTCAAAACCGCGGCGATGGCGCTATCCGACGACGCCATCGCACTCGACGACCCACAGCTGAAAGCGTGCGAGAAGCTGGCGCTCGTGTTCGGCACCGAAGGCGACGGCCTTGCGGCCTCGACGATTTCCACCTGCGATTTCACCGTGCGCATTCCCATGCAGCATGACGTCGACTCCCTGAACGTAGCCGCCAGCAGCGCCGTGGCGTTCTGGGAGTTGCGGAACCGCGCAAGGTAAACTGGACGCTTGCCTCAGAGGCGGACGTCCACCTCTGAGGCAAGCGTCCAGTTTTTTGAGATTACTTGCCGGCAGCGGCTTTCTTGCGGTCGGTGGCGTTGAGCAGGCGCTTGCGCAGGCGAATGGACTGCGGCGTGACCTCGACAAGCTCGTCGTCTTCGATGAACTCGAGCGCCTCTTCCAGCGTGAAGGTGACCGGCGGCGTGAGCGAAATGGCCTTGTCGGCGTTGCTCGAGCGCTGGTTGCCGAGCTGCTTGGACTTCTCGACGTTCACGACCATGTCGCCTTCCTTGGCGGACTCGCCCACGATCATGCCCTCGTAGCAATCCTCGCCCGGGCCAACGAACAGGCGGCCGCGCTCCTGCAGCGTGTCGAGCGCGTACGCAACCGATTTGCCGGTCGACATCGAGATCATCATGCCGTTCTTGCGATGCGCCATGTCGCCGCGGTACGGACCGTACTCGCTGAAGTGGTGGAACATGGTGGCTTCACCGCGCGTCGCGTTCAGAAGGCGCGTGCGCAGGCCCATCGTGCCGCGGGTGGGGATCTTGAACACGAGGTGCGTGTCCTCACCACGCTGGTACATGTCGGTCATCTCGCCGCCGGCGTTGCCGAACACCTCGATGGCCTTGCCGGCATACTCGCTCGGCACGTCCACGGTGGCTTCCTCGATCGGCTCGAGCTTGTTGCCTGCATCGTCAACCTTGTACACAACCTGCGGGCGGCCCACTTGGAACTCGAAGCCTTCGCGGCGCATCGTCTCCATGAGCACCGACAGGTGCAGCACGCCACGGCCGGCGACCTCCATGCCCGTGCCCTCCTCGACCTCGGTAATGCGCATCGAGATGTTGGACTCGGCCTCCTTCAGCAAGCGCTCGCGCAGCTGGCGCGAACCCACGATCTCGCCTTCACGCCCCACGAGCGGCGAAGTCGAGGCCTCGAACACGACGGCCATGGTGGGCTGTTCCACCTCGATCGGGTCGAGCACCACGGGATGTTCGCGCGAGGTGACCATGTCGCCGATGTCGGCATCATCGACACCCACGACGGCCACGATGTCGCCGGCATAGACTTCCTTCTGCTCCTTCTTGCCAAGCCCCTCGAACGTGAACACCTGCTTGATCTGCGTGTTGTAGCGCGTTCCGTCGTTCTTCACGACGAGCACTTGCTCGGCCTTGTGAATGGTGCCGGAATGCAGGCGTCCCACGCCGATGCGGCCGACGAAGCTGGAATGGTCGACCGTGCAAATCTGCAGCGCGATCGGACCGTCGGGCTGGCACTCGGGCGCAGGGACTTCCTTCAGGATCGTCTCGAGCAGCGGAACCATGTTCATGTTGTCGTCTTCGGGCTCGAAACGCGCGTAGCCGCCCATGGCGGACGTGAAAACGACGGGGAAATCGAGCTGCTCGTCGCTTGCTTCCAGCTCGACCATCAGGTCGAACACCTCGTCGACGACTTCGTGCGGACGGGCGCCGGGACGATCGATCTTGTTCACGACGACCACGATGCGCATGCCCGTGGCCAGCGCGTGGCGAAGCACGAAACGCGTCTGCGGCATGGGGCCCTCGAACGCGTCCACGATCAGCAGCGCGCCGTCGGCCATGTTCAGCACGCGCTCCACCTCGCCGCCGAAATCAGCGTGGCCGGGCGTGTCGATGACGTTGATCTTCACGTCTTTGTACGTGATCGAGATGTTCTTCGACAGGATGGTGATGCCGCGCTCGCGTTCCTGGTCGTTGCTGTCGAGCACGCGCTCGGCGACCTGCTGGTTCTCGCGGAAGACGCCGGCCGTGTACAGCAGGCGGTCGACGATGGTCGTCTTGCCGTGGTCGACGTGCGCGATGATGGCGACGTTGCGGATGTTCTCTTGCTTCATCGGTTGTTG
>CADAKR010000028.1 GCA_902788545.1 uncultured Coriobacteriaceae bacterium | reverse complement strand
GGCGGCCGCGCTCGAGGCAGCAGCGCTCGAAGCGGCGGCGCTGGCCGAGCTGGCCGAAGCGCTTGCGGACGAGGCCGCGGCGCTCGACGAGGAGCTGCCACCGCATGCGGTCAGCACGAACGCTAGAGACAGCGTCATGGCCAACGCGGCGATCTTCCCAATTGTCTTCATGCTTCTTCCTTCCCTCATTTTCTCTTGCCTGGCTTTTCAAAAGCCCTGCAAATAATATCATCCTCTCTTGTCGCGTAGATTACGAAACACGGCAAAACATGTGGAAGTTACTCTTCTTCCGAGCCTCCTTGCTCGTTTGCAACGCGCCGCGCGGAATATGCGGCAAAAGCGGTGCCTGCCAAGGCTGCGGCTGAAAGCAACCCGCCTAAGCCGCCGATCGGATCGCCCGTCTTCGTAACGTGCTCGACTCGTTCTTTTCGCGGGGTTCGGAATTATCAACCATGATCTCTCCTGTCACCGAAAACCCACTTGCGGGCGAGCATGTGTTTCAAGCTGGTATTATGGAGCTGTGGATTTTGGCCAAGAAGGAGATGCGAATATGGCGGATTTCAGTCTTTCCATGAAGCGGGCGCGCAAGCGCACTAGGGAAGAGAAGGCCGAGTCGAGGGCGCGGTTCAAGGAGATCCTCGAAATCGTCAAGAAGTACGACATCAAGGACGGCCTTACCCCCGAGATGACGGTCGACCTCATTCAAGACCTGGGTACGACGTTCGTGAAGCTCGGCCAGATTGCCTCGACGCACCCGGACATGCTGCCCCCGGAGTATTGCGATGCACTCGGCGAGCTGCGCACGAATGCCCGCCCGCTTGATTTCGCCGACGTTAAGCAGCAAGTCGAAACCGAGCTGGGCAAGCCGCTGGACGAGCTGTTCACCACCTTCGACGAGAGGCCGCTCGGATCGGCTTCCATCGCGCAGGTGCACCGCGCCGAGCTGCCGACAGGCGAGATCGTGGCTGTCAAGGTGCAGCGTCCGGGCATCGTCGACACCGTGACCAACGACCTGGCCATCATGGAGCGCCTCGTCGAGATCCTGGATGCCGTGAACAAGAGCAAGGGCGGCCTTTCGCTGAAGGAACTGGTTGCCGAGCTCGTCAAGACTTCGATGGAAGAGCTCGACTTCAAGAACGAAGAGGCCAACCTCGACCGCTTCTACACGAACAACGAGCCGCGCGAAAAGGTCACGAGCCCCAAGTGCTACCGCGAGTATTCGACGAGCGCCATCCTCACCGAGGACTTCGTCTCCGCGCCTGCCGCCGAGAAGATCGACGAGATGGGTAAAACCGACGAGGAGCGCGACGAGATCGCCTACCTCGTGGCGCACAACTACATGGAACAGATCATGGCGGATGGCTTCTACCATGCCGATCCGCATGCCGGCAACGTCATGCTGACCGAGGACGGCGGCATCGAATGGATCGACTTCGGCATGATGGGCACCATGACCGGCACCCAGCGCGACATGATCAAGGAGCTCATCTTGGCGCTGGTGAAGGGCGATGCATACGGGCTCAAGCGTGCGGTGCTGAAAGTGGCCACGCCCACTGGCCCAGTCGACCACGCAGCGCTGCTCGAGATGTGCGAGGACGTGACTGGCCAGTTCATCGATGTGGACCTAGATGAATTCGACACGGGCGAGCTCATCAACTCGCTCACGACGTCGTGCACCGACGTCGGCATGGACATCGACCCGTTCCTGACCAACTTGGGCCGCGGCCTGGTCACGCTCGAGGGCACGATCCATCACATCTCCCCGCGCCTCAACATCATGGCGGTGCTCGTCGATTACCTGAAGACGAGCTTCGACCCGAACAGCCTGCGCCGCATGGCCGCCGGCTTTGCCAACAAGAGCGTCGAAAGCGCTGAGGCCTTGGTGTCGTTGCCCACGCGCATCGACCAGACGCTCGACATGGTGCAGAAGGGCCATGTGAGAGTCGGCATGGAGCTTTCCTCCAACGAAAAGTTCGCGAAGGACATCCGCGCGGCTGCGGGCCTCATCGCCATCGCGCTCATCGCGATGGGCCTCGTCATCGGCGCATGCATCCTGGGTGCTAGCGCAAATGCCGTTTCGCTTGGCGGCGTGCCGCTGTTCGGCGGCTTGGGCCTCATCGTCGGCGTGGCGCTGGCCATCTTCGTGTTCGTGAAGATCCGGCCCTACCTGAGATAATTCGCCCCAAAACCGGGCGCTTTGCTTCGAGCCGGATGTCCGATTGCGAACCCGGACGTTTGGCTTCGAGCGAGTGTCCGGTTCCGAGTATGTTGTCCGAGACGATGGGCGCTGCCTTTCGTGTAATGAGCAACGTGGTTAAAACTTGGGGGAAAGGAAGAAGCATGGTCAGCAAGAAAATGATTGCTCTTATCGCGGCTGGCGCCATCCTCCAGAGCCATTCCGAGGTTGACGACTAAGAGATCGACTGATTAGGGTCGGCTGAAAAGGCGCCGCCCGGCTGTGTTGACGACTACGATGCAGCCGGGCGGCGTTTCTATTGCATGAGCGCGAGAGATTGCTTGCCGGTCAGGTGCTCGATTTCGAACGCCAGCACGTGCATGCGATCGAAGCGGGGCCCAATCTCGGCTGCGAGCTCGTCATCGTGGCCGGGCCAATAGTGCTCGCCCAAGGCGCGCAGCAAGGCCATCTTCTCGTTGCGGTCCTCCACGATGCGAACCTGCCCGAACGCGATGACGGAGCGGAAGTGCGTATTGTATTCGGAAGGCACGACCACATCCTGCGCGACGATCGTGAACGACGCTTTCGGGTTGGCTTTCACGGCGTCGATCTTGTGCCCTTCGGCGGCGCTGTGGAAGACGAGCGTCTTGCCGACCCGCACGAAGCTGAGCGGCACGCCATAGGGATAGCCGCCATCGCCGATCAGCGAAAGCACTCCCGAAGTCGCCGTGTCGATAATCGCCAGGCATTCGTCTTCGCCCAGCTGCTGTTTCTTCCTGCGCATGTCCCTGAACACGGCTTCCTCCGCTTGAAAGTTCGAATTCCATTCCTGCGCGCAACGGCCGGCCCGGCGTCCCTGTGGACCTGGGGCCACGCAGAGGCGTCGGGCACCGCGTCGCATTCACCTTGCAGGCAGTACTATATCTCATGGAATCCGAGTGCAGCCCCTCGCCGGGCTGAGCAGCGCGCTTTCGCACGGCGGCCCGGCGGGTTATCCGTTTGCCGGCGACTGCGGGCTGGATTCGAGCCGCGGTGATTCGGCGCGCTTCCTGATTCCGATCACGGCCCCGGCCACGAGGAGCGCACCTGCGGCGATCAGGTACACGATCAGCAGGGGAGACGCCGTGCCTGCGATGTCGAACACCCCACGCAGGCAGCTTGCCACGGTCAGCGACGCGATGGCGAGCGCCCATGCCTGGCGCGTGCCGCGCGGCAGGTCGGCACGCGCGATGCCGCAACCGGTGGCGATGGCTGCGCCGCCAAGAAGGGGTATGGCGAACATGAACGTCATGAACGGGCTGTGCACGCCATGGCTGAACTGGTAGTAGATCAGCGCGAACAGGGCGCATCCGATGGCGGCGATCGCGTAGC
Source organism: uncultured Coriobacteriaceae bacterium (assembly GCA_902788545.1). Classification (GTDB taxonomy): domain Bacteria; phylum Actinomycetota; class Coriobacteriia; order Coriobacteriales; family Eggerthellaceae; genus UBA9715. Next base: position 6,340 of record CADAKR010000028.1, on the reverse strand, counting down.
GCTTCACGATCTTCTTAACCGAAGTAGACAATGTCGCTCACCTGCCTTTCGCCACCGACGTTGCCGCTGGTGGGGTTGTTGATGACCTCGCCCTTGAAATACAACGTGGTCGATCCGCCGCCGTCGAGGTTGTAGGCGAAGCTTGCCCCGTTGTCGATGAGCACCTGCGCCAGCTCGTACAGCGAAAGGCCCTCGTTGTCGCCGGTCCGCCCGTCAGACACGACGATCACGTAATGCAGGGGGCTGACCATGCCGATGGCGGTGCGGGGATTGCTGCTCTTCGACTGGCCGACTTCCTCGTTGGCCGCAACCGCAATCTGGCCGTTGTCGACGAGCACGGGGCCGAACGAGAACACCTGCCAGGCACCCGCGTCCTTCAGCGATTGGGCGGTGTTGGAGTCTTGGCTTGCCGCGGCCATCGTGCCGTCGCCGTACACGACGAGCGCGTCGGTTCCCGATGACGCCGTGTCGCGGTACAACACGCCGTTGCGCAGCACGTATCCCTCGTCGCGGAACCCGTAGTAATCGCCGTTGATGGCCAGGACGGCGCCGGCCGCATCGGCCATGTTCGACGTGGTGTCCTTCAGGTTGCGCCCGAAGGCGTTTTGGGCCAGCGCGGTCTTGAGGTACTGCGCGCTCGAGACTTGCACATCGGCAACGTAGATGTCGGTGTCGTAGGCCCTCAGGGAATAGACCTCGATCTGGATGTTGCCGTCGGAATAGCTGCCGACCGATGTGCCGGCGCTCGCAGCGCTCGCTGTTCCGGGAATGACCTGCGAAACGTCTGTCGTCGCACTTGACGAGCTTCCCGATGAGCCGCCCGACGGGCTGTCCGACGAGCTGCCGTGCCTGCCTTCGTGCTTGCCGCCATGCGAGCTTGTCCCGCTTGAAGAGCTTGCATGCGCCGACGAGCTCGAACCGGATGCCGACGTCGCCTGCGCCGACGAGCTTGCGGTAGACGAACTTGCGGCAGACGAGCTTGCGGCAGACGAGCTGTCTGCCTGCGCCGACGTGTTCGAAACCTCCTGCACAGACGCGCTACTCCCTTGAGCGGCGACGATGCTGGAATAGTCGGCTTCCTGCACGGTTTGCTGCACGCGTCCGATGACGAACGTGTCGAGCAGCACGAACACGGTGAAAGCTGTCAGCAAGCACGAGCAGGCGATAGCCCAGATGTTCCTAGATTGCCGGAAACGATGCGCCGAACGATTCTTTTGCATACGATTCCCCCTTCACGATGATGGCCTGAGCGCGGGCGGGCGCTTTGAACACCCAGTTGCGCTGGACGAAGTAACTGATGACGAACAACGTGCCGTCGACAAGCGCCTTCACGCCCACGAGCGGCAACGGCATAAACGACAGGGCGCACACCAGCGTCATGCTGGCAAGCATCTGCGCGCAGAACAGCACAAAGTAGCGCAATCCCTGGGAATCGACGCGCCCGCGCTTGCTTCCCGAATCGGCGAAGCTCCACCAACGGTTCAGCGCGAAGTTAAGGGCGCCGGATGCCAGGCGGGCGACGATGGTCGCCAATGCCACCAGCGCAGCCACTTTCAGGTTGAACAAGGTGCAGATCAGGGCGAACAGGGTCAAGTCGACGCACGCGCAGGTGATGGAGCTTCCCGCGAAGCGGAAGAACTGCTTGAAGATGAGCAGCGAATCGCGCACGGGCGAGAAGTGCGAGGCCTCGTTGTTGTTCTCGTACACGGTGGTTATGGGCACCATGGCAACCGGCACATCATGCTTGACGGCGTCTGTGAGGAAATTCATCTCGTAGTCGTAGCGCGTGCCCGGCGTGGAAAGCGCCAGCCCCAGTTGCTTCATCGGCACAGCTCGCAGGCCTGTTTGCGTGTCGGGACACGTCATGCCTGTGTCCATCTTGAAATACGCCGAGCTGAACACGTTGCCGATGCGGCTGCGCGCGGGAACGTCCTTGCTTTTGAAATCGCGTGTTCCCAGCACGATGCATGCGGGATGATCGGCTGCCACCCGGCATACGGTGACGACGTCGTCGGGCAGATGCTGACCGTCGTCGTCCATGGTCACGAAGTGCGTGGCGTGGGGGAACAGGTTGCGGATGTGCATGAGCCCCGTCTTGATCGCCTGCCCTTTGCCCATGTTCACCGCGTGGTGGAACACGTGCGCGCCGTGCCGTTCGACCTCGTCGAACACGGGGCGGCAGGCCGCATCGCTTCCGTCGTTTACGACGATGATGTCGCAAAGGCCCCGGCAGCGCATGTCGTCGACGAGCGAGACGAGCCGTTCATTGGGGTTGAGAGAGGGGATTACCAATACCGCGTTCATAGCGAGTACCTCCTTCGAATCGCGTTGAATCATCCCCAACTGGTGGCTCATGATGCCCGCCAAACCTTGAATCGCCCTGAAAGGCGTCAGCGCTGTTTCGCGTTTCGCGTTGGTTTCTTAGCCGGGATTCAGGGGACAAAGGGCGCATTTAGGCGTATATAAGATTTAGAAGGGTAAAGGTCATCGAAAGGGAAAGGTGGGTCTCATGGGAAAGACGGCATTACTGAAAAAGTCGCTACTTGTCGCGTTCATGGTCGCGCTGGTGGTGGGGGCTCTGGCGCTGGCCGGATGTTCATGCTCGTCTGCAGCGTCGAGCAAATCGTCAAGCTCGATGTCGGCGAGCGATGCCATGACCGTGCCGAACGTCGTGTCGTTGGCGCAGCCCGACGCCGAGAAGGCGATCGTTGCGGCGGGCTTCAAGGTCGGCACCGTGAAGCGCGATGCGTCTGACACGGTTCGCGCGGGTTGCGTCATCTCGCAAGACCCCACGGCCACGACGTCGGCGAAGGCGGGTTCGTCTGTGAACCTCGTCGTGTCGTCGGGCAAGGCCGATCCCAAGAGCGTTACGGTGCCCGATTTGAAGGGCAAGACACAGGTCGACGCTGAAAAGGCGCTGGCCGATGTGAAGCTGGTGGGCGTTGCGTCTAATCCCGAGGAAACCGATGAAGTCGCGCCTGGCCAGGTGTTCAAGCAGTCGGTGGCGGCTGGTTCCACCGCCAAGGAAGGCGACAAGATCGCGTTCACCGTGGCGCTCGCGCCGGGCGATGTGACGGTTCCCGACGTGGTGGGCAAGGTGCGCGAAGACGCCAAGGGCATCATCACGGGCGCGAATCTGGGCTTCGACTACACGACCGCCTATAACGACGACGTGCCCGAAAACGTCGTCATCTCGCAGTCCGTTGCCGCCGGCACGCAGGTGAAGTCCGGCACCACGATCAACGTCGTCGTGTCGCTTGGCCCCAAGCCCACGCAAGACGTGAAGGTTCCCGACGTGATGACGTATTCGTGGAAGGACGCCGAAGCCGCGCTGCTGTCTGCCGGCTTGCAGGCCCGCTACACGGGTGATCCGTCCGGCACCGTGGTCGCGCAGGACATTCCGGCTGGCACGGAGGTTGCGCAGGGCACGCTCGTCACGGTGATGCTCGAAACCCATAAGCCCGGCCAGAATCCCATCATGAACTTCATCGGCAACTACGGCGCCGACAAGGCGCAGGTCCATGTGGAGTCCTCGGGCGATAGCAACGGCAGGATCACCGTCAGGTGGGCGACCAGCCCCACGGAGGGTCACAAGTGGGTCATGACGGGCGCGTTCGATCCGAACTCGCTAACCCTGACCTATTCGAACTGCGTGAAGACCAGCTACACGGGCGACCAGAATGGCGGCACTGCCAACGAGACGACCGACTACACCGATGGAAGCGGCTCGATCACCTTCCATGACAGCACGGGCCTCTCGCTGACGTGGGATGACCAGAAGGAGCATGTGGCCGACGGGATGACGTTCAACTACGCCTCGTAAGGCCGCTTTTGAAACAGCTGCTTTTCTTGCTGCCCCGGGCTTTCGCTCGGGGCAGTTCCTTTATCGGGGCGCGGCCTTATTCGGTCTTGGCCGCTAGCTGGCCCGCTTCTTGGGCAGCTTGCATTTCCCACATCGTCTTCAGCAGGAACGCCGCGTTGCGCTCGAGCTGTTCGCGTGCGACCTTGCCCGCCTTCAGGCCGGCGAGCAAGTCGTTGTAGTCGTCTTTGCTTCCTGGCATGAACAGGCTGCAGCCTGCAGCCGCCACGTTGGCCGGGGAGGGCGGGGCGTACTTGGCGTTGGGGGTCAGCAGGTCGCTGGCGACGATCCAGTCGGTCATGACGACGCCGTCGAAGCCGAACTCGCACCTGAGCGTGTCCGTCAGGTCGCGCCGCTCCGATGTGTGCGTGCCGTTCAGGAGGTTGTACGACGTCATCACGGCTCGCGGCGATGCCTCGCGGACGCATATCTCGAAGCCCCGCAGGTACACTTCGCGCAGCGCCCGCTCGCTCACGATGCTGTTGTTTGCGTAGCGGTTGGTTTCCTGGTTGTTGGCGGCGTAGTGCTTCACGGTCACGCCCCGTCCGGGATGGCGCTGCACGCCCCGGGTGACCGCGGCGGCGAACTGCCCGCTGACGAGCGGGTCTTCGGAGTAGTACTCGAAGTTGCGCCCGCACAGCACGTTGCGATGGATGTTGAGCGCGGGCGCCAGCCACAAGTCGATGCCGAACGCGTCCATCTCGCTTCCCACGATGTCTCCGCACAGCTCGGCGAATTCCAGGTTGAAACTTTGGGCGATGGCCGTCGCGATGGGCAGCGCGGTGGCGAACTGCTCGTGGACGACTGTTCCCTTCTTCAGGCGCGGCGGCCTGCGCAGAACCCAGCGCACGGGCCCGGGCAGCAGGTCGGTCATGGATTCGGGAACGGATATCCCGACGGCGTGCGCGCCTTTCTCGTCCTCGTAGTACTGGCGCGCCAGCCGCAGGCCGGCGGGGCCATCGGCCATCACCAGGTTGCCGATGCCCAGCTTGCCGAGCTGCGACGTGGTTTCGCCCGCTGCGCCGGCCACGCTTTGCGAGGCGTTGCCGACGATGCTGAGCAACCCGCCTTTGGGGTCGAACGCGCCGATGCCCAGGTAACAGAGAGCCTCGTCGGAAAGCGAGGCCAGCTCGGGGATGTCGGGCGCGGTGTTGTCGTAAGCGACCTCGCACGGCTTGCAGCCGTCCAGGTCAAGGTCGAGCAGCGGCAGGCCCTCGGTTGCGAACGGGTCGCCTTCGCGCAGGGCGGCGTCTTCGAAATCCGCATGCCCGAACAGGTTGCGCACGTGCTTCACGACCACTTCATGCGCAAGGTCGAACGCCGCGCATGGCCGGGCGTCGGCGCTGCTCGTTCCCGCCAGCAGCACGTAGCGCCCCGGCTCAAGAATGAAGCGCGCGGTTGCGGTTTCGAAGCCTGCCAAGTCGCGCACGTTGAAGGTCACGCTGACCTCGCCGGATTCGCCGGGTAGCAGCTCGCGCATCTTGGCGAAGCCGGCAAGCGACTTGACCTCGCGCGAAAGCTTTCCCTGCGGGCAGCACGCGTACACCTGCAGCGTTTCCTTCCCGCGAAATGCGCCCGTGTTCGTTATGCGGGCTTTCACCGTGACGGCCGGGCCTGCGCATTCGCAGGAGGGTGGGGCCATTTCGAACGTCGTGTAACCCAGGCCGAACCCAAAGGGGAACAGGGGCTGTTTCCCGACCGCGTCGAAGTAGCGGTATCCCACGTAGATGCCCTCGCGATAACGCGTGTCGTCGTGCTGCGCGAAATCGCCGAGCGCGCAATAGTCCGCGTATGCCGACCAGGTGGTGGCCAGCTTGCCCGATGGGTAGCTTTTGCCGACGAGGACATCGGCCACGGCGTCGCCGCCTTCGACGCCCAGCTGCGACATCACCAGTATGTTGCCGACGTGCGCCACTTCGCTCAAGTCGAGGGGCCCGCCTGCGTTCACGATGAGCATGAACCGCTCGTAGGCAGCATCGAGCGCCAGGATGTCGGCCGTCTCGCTGTCGGTCAGGCGGAAGTCGCCTTTGCCGGGCAGGCGGTCATTGCCTTCGCCGGACAGCCGCGAGACCACGTAGATGGCGGCGTCCGCCGTCAGGTCCAGCTCGATTTGGTACTCGGGCTGCTTGAGCACCTGGCCCATCGAGGCGACGATGAAATTGGCCTTCTCCCGCCGCGTTTTCTGCCACGTCTCGCGACGCAGTTGCTTCTTCGCGCGCTGCAAGTACGGCGCGAAGCGATCGGGCCAATCCTTGTTGGTGATGGTGAACCCGGCGCGTTCGAGCCCTTCCTCGATGCTCGTGAAATAGCGGGAGTTCACCTCGCCGGAGCCCGAGCCGCCCTTCACGGTGTCGCGCACGCCGCAGCCGAATGCGGCGATTCGGCATGGCCCGTCAAGCGGGAACGCGCCGTTGCGCTTCAGCAGCACCATGCATTCGGCCAGGTAGGGCCTTAGCCGGTTGATGTGGTCGTTTTCGAACG
>CADAKR010000027.1:1699-11674 GCA_902788545.1 uncultured Coriobacteriaceae bacterium | reverse complement strand
CCTCGTAGGCGAAACGCAGATGGCCGGTGAGTATATAGTCGAATTCCATGCCCTTGTGATAGGACAGGTGGATGGGCTTGTTCTGCTCTTCTTCGAGGTACGGGGCCGTCACCAAGAACGGCTCGGCGAGCTTGCCCTGCAGGCGCGGCGCCTTGTGCAGGTACTCGAAGCCCGCGCGGCGCTTGATCGAAAGGCCCTCGCCCGCGCGCACGAGCGAATAGCCGCGCAGGTGCGGGGTCTCCCCCGTCAGCAGCTCGATGACGTCGACGCCGAGCACCTTGGCGCATTTGTACAGGAACGTGAACGACAAATCCTGCTCGCCCGATTCCTGGGCGGCGTATTCGGCGACAGTGCGTCCCGTGGCGTCGGCCATCTCCTGCATCGTCAGATCGCAATCCTCGCGAAGGAGGCGTATGCGCTCGGCAACTTCTTTGATGTTCGGCTCGTCCATGATGTTCCTCTCGTTCACGCTGCCTTACGACAGGTTGTGCACTCAAACATACTCTAAAGAATCCCAAAAGGAAACTGCAGCCTTCGCGCGGCTCGGCATTTTACAAGCCTGACACAATTCACCAACGTTTACTGCTTGCGCACGAAACGGGCGGCGAAATGCGCATCGGGGCTTCCGCTCGTCAGCTGCGTCGAGAAGCAAGCCTTGCCGTGTATGGGCGCAAGCGCGAAGTTCGCGCCTTCCGGGCTTTCCAAGAAGCGCTTCACCACGCCGTTGTTCTCGGCATACGTGACGGTGCACGTCGCGTAGACGATGAATCCGCCCAACGCGACATGACCGGCGGCGGACTTCAGCAAGTCGAGGCCGGTATCGGCGAGGGCGTCGATCTTCTCCTCGTCTATGCGCCAGCGGATGTCCTGATGGCGCCTGAGCGTGCCCAAACCCGAGCAAGGCGCGTCGATGAACACCGTTTCGAAGAGCCTGTCGGGCATGACGGCGTCGAGGCGCGTGGCGTTGCCGGTCACGACATCCGCGAGCTCGACGCCGTATTCGGCCGCGCGCTCGCGTAGCAAGTCGGTCTTGAACGCGTGGCTGTCCATCGACGTGAGCGCAATCTGCGAACCGAACATGCGCTGCGCATCGGACTGCAGCATGATGGTCTTCGTGCCGCGCCCTGCGCCGACTTCGAGCAGCGAAGAGGGCTTGCCCATTTCCAAAACGCATGCGGCGACTGCTTGGGCCGCGGCGTCGGACACGAGCACCTTGCCCTGGCTGAACAAGCGGCGTATGCGCCCGTCGGTGAGCACGCGGGAATTCGGCACGTGGTAGCAGCCCGAAGGATTGACCCCGCCGGCAGATACGGGCTCGAGTTTCGCGCCGACTTCCTCAAACAGCGAGACAACCTCGTCGTCTTCGGCTTTGAGCGCGTTCACGTGAATGTAGAGCGGCGCGGGGTCGTTCGAGGCCCGCATGAAATCCACGGCAGCCTGAGCGCCCATGTCCTCTATGAGGCAGCGCGCCAGCCACGTGGGAAACGCATACGTGAGGGCAAGCGCATCGAGGCTTTTCGCCGGATCGCCGAAGGGAAACGTTTCTGAGGCCGTGAGGATGCGATGCAGCACGGCGTTGGCCAAGCCCGAAGCGCTCGGGGCAACGGCGCGCACGAGCTCTACACCCTGATCGACGGCCGCATGGGGCGCCTTGCGCAGGTAGATGACCTCGTATGTCGAGATGCGAAGCGCGTCGCGCACATCGGGCTTGATGTCGCGCGGACTGGCCAGGCAGCGGTTGATGACATCGTCAAGCGCCCCGAGCGAGCTGACGACACCCAGCGTGAGCAGCGTGGCGAACGCCCGGTCCTGAGGCGAGATGGTCGACTGGTCGATGGTCGCCTCGATGACCTCTTGGGCGTAGGCTTGGCGCCTTCGCACTTGCTGCGTCGCGTACAGGGCGGCCAAACGGCCCGGACTTGCCTCGCAGCGTTCGTACTGATCGCGGAAATCGGTGATCTTCACGACTTTGCGGGCAGCGAGGTTCGGGTCGGCGTCGGCGAGGCGCTCGGCTTTCGCACGTACCTTCTCTTCGGAACGCGACACCGAACGCGGTTTGCGATCGGGGTCTTTCTTGCGCGGGTCGAGCTCGCCCTTGTAGACGGGCTTTTCGGTATCGACCAGGTTCTCCATCTTCTTCCGGTCGAATTCCTTCTTGCTCTTTCGCGGTTTCTGCTTGCGGTTGGGCACCCAACTGCGGCGCTCGTCGCCATCGGTTGACTGGCTATGCTCGTTCGTTTCTTCGATCATGCTCTCCCCCACGTCAATTGCATGGTCTTGATTCCCTGGATGCCCCCCGCGAATGCGCGCGCATCCATGCTCTTCTTCCCATCGGGCCGCACTTGCAACAGCTCGATCGCGCCATCGGCTGTGCCCAAGAACAGGCGCTTGGCCGCGAACTTCGCCTGACCGGGCTGCAAGCCCTCGCATAACTCGCTGCCTTGCCCGTCTTCGACCAGCGCCGCGCGCTCGACGGCAAGCGTCCTGCCGGCAACCGTCGCACGGGCCGGGTGCGCAGAGCTCGAGGCCCTGACCTTAGCAACAAGGCAGCGCGCCGGGTCACCGGCATCGAGTGCGAGTTCGCCTTTCTTGATCTTCTCGGCGTAAGTCACGCCCTTAGCACCCTGGTCGGTCCATGAGATCTTGCCGTTTTCCGCATCTGCAAGCGCGCCGAGGAGCTCCTCGGCGCCGATGCGGGCAAGCTCGTCGGTGAGCGCATCGACGTACATGCCGGCTATCGGGATCTCGACGCGACGGCAATACGGCCCCGTATCGAGCCCCTCGTCCATGCGCATGATGCACACGCCGGTCGTCTCGTCGCCCTCCAGTATCGACCGCTCGATGGGCGCAGCGCCCCTCCAGCGGGGCAAAAGCGACGTATGAACGTTGAAGCACCCCACGCGCGGTATGCCGAGAATCGCCGGCGGAAGGATGATGCCGCACGCTGCGACGCAAACGGCATCGGGAGCAAGCGACCCCATCAGCTCAATCGCCTCTTCGTCTTTCAACGACGTGCGCTCGTACACGGGAATGCCGAGCTGTTGCGCCGTCTCCTTCACAGGCGAGGCAGCGACTTTGCTGCCGCGGCCGCGAACGGCATCCGGACGCGTGAACACGCCCACGATCTCGTGGCGGGCGGCCAATGCCTCGAGGATGGAGGCGGCCAGCTGCGGTGTTCCCATGTACACGATTCGCATTAGCGCACTCTCAGCTTCTCGACGGACACGTCGCCCGGTTGCGCCCCGAGACGCTTCGCTTCCTCGTAAGCCTTCAGCGCCTTGATGCGCACGATCGGCGTCGCGCGCTCGAAAAGCGTGATGCCGTTCAGATGGTCGATTTCATGCTGAAGGCAACGGCCGAGCAAGCCGTCGCTTTCGATCTCCCATTCCTCGCCCTTGAAATCCTGGTATCGCACGCGCGCCCACGGCTGGCGCTCGATGGGCACGTAGATTCCCGGGCAGGAAAGGCAGCCCTCGTCGTTGACCTCGGGATCGCCCCACGTCTCGATAATCTCGGGGTTCACGAGCGCAAGCGGGTTGCGCGCGCCGTCTTCGTCGTCCGGCGTCGTTTCCACGACGATCAGACGCTTCAAGATGCCCACCTGGGGCGCGGCGATGCCGACGCCATCCGTCGCGTACATGACGCGCTCCATCTGCTTCGCAAGCTTCTTCAAGCTGCGGTCACCCGTCTCGCAAGGCTCGCACACCTGGTTGAGCAAGGGATCGGGCGATTGAACTATCTTCAACATGGTTGTCCTTCTGCGATTGTCAACGTATTAAACCCGATAAGTATAACAGGCAAAACAGCACGTAGAACGTCCTTTCCGCAAACGACAGAAAGCGTTGTCGGCAACAACTGCCAACCATGGCGCACGGCCGCGACGCGCAAACGGCATTCGCGGCTCCAAGCCGCCGTGTTGCACCCGTATGCGTTAATGCGCCTACACGAGGCCGCTGGTTGAAAGCTCGATGGACTTGCCCGGTTCTACGTGGACGACTGTGCCCTTGTCTGTAAGCTCGTCTTCGCTCACGTTGAATGCAACCCAGCCCCCATCGGCGAATATCTTGTCCTGCGACGTGGAGGGATTGGGTCCGACCATCGTCACGACGTAATAGTCGCCCGCCGGCAGCGTCGCGCTTGCAAGGGCGCTTTGCGCAACGGGCCAAGCCCAGATATCGGACGAGTTAGCCTTGACCTCGGCCTCATGAGCGCAAAGGCAAGGGCGAGCAGGGATTTGGATTCCTCGGGAACCCCCTTTAATCGGTCAAACAGTCTTGTGTCCAGTTCAGTATAAGCACCCGCTTTCGGGTCTACACCGCGAATTCCTCGCGAAGCAGCGGGAATAATAACTTATTATAGGGGGCAAACATGCAGCGAGGGGATGCACATGGCTGGAAGGAAAACCGAGGCTGAGAACGGCCCCGAGGGTTCGACGGCACATCGCGTCGCGAGCTCCGAGGAGCTCGACCATTACATTAAAGTGACCAATCCGAGCGCGTGGATTGTAACGCTTGCAGCTCTGCTGCTTGTCGGTGGCGTGCTCATATGGGCATTCGCCGCAACCGTGCCTGTCACCATCGGAACAACCGGCATCGCGCCAATTGTTGATAACCCGGAAAACGCGAAGGTGATGTGCATCGTCGACAAGGCAACCGCCGATCGCATACAGGGAACGGGCGCAAAAGCCTACATCGAAGGCGTCGAGGCGAAAAGCGTGCAGGTAAACCGTACGCCTTTATCGGCTTCCGAGGTGCTCAACCTGCTCGGCAGCGATTTCTATGCGAATTCGATCGAGATCAACGATTGGAACTACTTGGCCATTATCGAGCCCTCGGAAGCGCCCGAGCACACGGACTTCGAAATCAGATGCATGGGCTTTAAGGCTCATCTCGTGCCGGTCAGCATCGTCGTGTTAGAGACGAGGCCCATAAACATCGTCTTAGGGTCCTCGGAATAGGATCGGCGATGACGTCCAAACCCGTGCGCAACGTTCCCGTCGTCATGCAGATGGAGGCAACCGAATGCGGTGCCGCCTGCCTTGCCATGATACTGGCGCACTACGGTCGCTGGGTGCCGCTCGAGGAAGCGCGCGTCAAGTGCGGTGTGAGCCGCGACGGCTCGAAACCGGCCAACCTGCTGAAGGCCGCACGCTCATACGGCATGCAGGCCCAGGCGCGCGAGGTCTCTGCGCAGGATATCCGGGAACAGGGTTCGTTTCCCTGCATCATTTCCTGGAACCAGAAGAACTTCGTGGTACTGCGCGGGTTTTCGGGCACGAAAGCCCTCCTGAACGATCCGTCACGCGGGTCGATCAAGGTCGATATCGCAGCATTCGAACGCTCCTTTGGCGGCATGGCATTGGAATTCGCCCCGACTGATTCGTTTGTTAAGGGCGGTGAGCCCTCGTCTACCTGGAAGTTCGCACGCGAGCGCCTTCGGGGCATGAAAGGGCCCATCCTCTTCGTCGCGCTGGCCACGTTCGTCATGTCTATTGCAACCATCATGGGGACGACCGTATCAACCGCCTTCATGGATTACGTGCTTTCGGGCGTAGCCCCTCAGTGGATCGGCCCCATCCTCGCCATCCTCGGCCTGTCCGTCGTAGTGAGATGCGCTGTGAGCATTGCCAACGCCGTGTACCTCAATCGGATAAGCGGAAAGTTCGCAGTCGTGGGGGCATCGGAGTTCATGTGGCACCTCCTGCACTTGCCCGTCGGATTCTACGAACAGCGCACGGTGGGCGACCTTCAGCAGCGCCAGGAGGCCAACGAAACCATAGCCAGCACGCTCGTCGAAAGGCTTGCGCCGGCCATCTTCAACGTGGTGCTCATCATCCTGTATCTGGCAGTCATGTTGAAGTACAGCTGGAAGCTGACGCTGGTCGGCCTCCTGGCCGTAACCATAAACGTAATCGTCGCAAACCGCGCATCACGCGCGCGCGTGAACGTGACGCGCCAGCAAATGCGCAACCGGAGCCTGCTGTATTCGAACACCATGGCCGGCATCGAGTCGATTGAGACCATCAAGGCCTCGGGGGCCGAGGAGGGATTCTTCGAACGCTGGTCGGGTTACCAGGCGCTCGTGAACGATTCGGCCACGCACTTCAACAGAATCGATTTGCACTTCGCCGCCGTTCCCGAATTCCTCGCGCAACTCGCCAACATCGTGGTGTTGCTCCTGGGCACGTTCCTCATCATGTCAGGGGAGTTCACCGCCGGCGCGCTTCTTGCATTCCAGGGCCTGTTGTCAAGCTTCATAGGACCAGTCGATTCCGTTGTCATGTTGGGACAGCAAATCCAGGAGATGCGCTCGTCGATGGAACGCGTGCAAGACGTTCTGGAATACCCGGCGGACGTGAATGAGAACGTAGAAGACGGGCAAAGCGTGGAGTCGAAGCTGACGGGCAAGGTCGAAATCGACCATGTGACGTTTGGCTACTCGCCGCTCGAGGAGCCGCTGATCAAGGATTTCTCTCTTACGTTGGAACAGGGGTCGTGGGTGGCGCTGGTCGGGTCGTCCGGGTCGGGAAAGTCGACCATCGCAAAACTGATTAGCGGCTTGTACGAGCCCTGGGAAGGCGAAGTGCGATTCGACGGTGTCCCGCGCAAGGAAATCGCCCCCCAGCAACTCAAAGGGTCGCTGGCGGTCGTCGACCAGGACATCATGACGCTTCCGGATACCGTGGATGCAAACATTCGGCTGTGGGACCGGTCCATCCAAGACTACGAAGTCATACTTGCCGCCCACGATGCGGACATCCACGACGCCATCCTCGAGCGCGAGGCGGGCTACCACGAGATCATCGCGCCTCGCGGACGCAATTTCTCGGGAGGTCAGCTGCAGCGCCTCGAAATTGCGCGCGCATTGGCGGCCGATCCCAGCGTCATCATCCTCGACGAGGCCACGAGCGCGCTCGACGCGAAAACCGAGGCCAACGTAATCCAGGCAGTGCGAAACCGCGGAATCACCTGCATCGTGGTCGCACATCGGCTGTCGACCATACGCGACTGCGATGAGATCATCGTGCTGCGCGAAGGGTCCGTCGTTGAACGAGGCACGCACGATCAGCTGATAACGGCGAATGGCGCATACGCCGAGTTGGTGAGGAGCAACTGACATGGGTTGGTTCTCAGAACAAGTCAACGAGCGTCAGCGCCTCGACCAGGAAGGGCTCGAGGACTCCTACGCGCGCCTAGCGGCATCCGTGGTCGGTTCGGGACGCGCACCGCGCTTCACGCTGGACGACGCAGCCGTAGCTGACGATGCAGTGAGCGCCGTCCTGGCGTTCTACGGGCAAAAGCCCGCCGAAGTCCCCGACGACATCACCGACCCGATGGAGCGCATAGAAAGCGCCATTCGTCCCACGGGCGTCATGAAGCGCCCCGTCCGTCTGGAGGGGACTTGGTGGCGCGATTCTGTCGGCGCGTACCTTGGCTGGCTCAAAGAAGGCACCCCCGTGGCCATAATCCCCATGCGCTCACGCGGCTACGGTTACGTCGATCCTGTGTCCAAGACGACAGTGGCCATCAACAAGCATACGGCGGACAACCTCGCCAGCGAAGCGCTCTGTTTCTACCGCCCGCTCCCGGCTCGAGAGCTGTCCGTACGCGACCTGACCAGCTTCATGTGGCAATCGCTCGAGGCGAAGGATTACGTCCTCTTGGTCATCGCCGCGATTCTCACGACGCTTTTGGGCATGCTTCCCACGGTGGCCTATCGCTTGCTGTTCGGTGCCGTCATACCCTCGGGGGAAATGTCGCTTCTCGTTCCCGCCGCCGCGTTGCTGATCGGGATCATCTGCTCGCAGGCGCTCATCAAGGTGTCGAGCTCCATCGTCAACGCGCGGCTCATGCTGAAATTGCAGGTGCAGGTGGAGGCGGCGATATACGCGAGGGTCATGCTGCTGCCACCATCGTTCTTCAGGCAGTACGCGCCCGGCGATCTGGCGCACCGCGTTTCGAGCGCATCGTTGTTCGTCGAGCTGTTCTCGAAGAGCGCGTTGAGCATCGGGCTTACCTGCCTGTTCTCGTTCGCCTACATCGGCCAGATATTCGGATTCGCGCCCCAGCTGGCAGTCCCCGCACTCGCCGTTGCTGTGATCCAGCTGGCGGCGGTGTTCCTGGCGCTTCTTTCCACCGTGCGTTACAACCGTGTGCAGATGCAGCAGAAAACGAAGCTTTCGGGCGTGGTTCCAGAACTTTTGCACGGCGTCTCGAAGCTGAAGATCGCCGGCGCGGAGAAGCGGGCGTTCTCTTTTTGGGCTGCACGATACGCGGGCATGTCGCAAGCGATCTACAGCAGGCCGGCGCTCTTGTTGGCAGCGCCCGCGCTCATCCCGCTCATTGCAGTGGCGGGCACCATCGCGTTCTACGGCATAGCGGCAACAACCGCCATCTCGTCAGCTGACTACATGGCCTTCAATTACGCTTTCGGCATGGTGTCGGGCGCCATCACCGCGCTTGCCGCGGCTATTCCGATGCTGTCCCGCATGCCTCCTTTGCTCGAGATGCTCGAGCCCGTCATGAAAGCCGTTCCTGAAAACCTCTCGAACAAGAAACAGGTATCGTCGCTTGACGGCCGTATCGAAGCATCGAACCTTTCGTTCAGGTACGCGCCGAACCTCCCGCTCGTGCTCGACGGCGTGTCATTGAAGATCAACTCCGGCGAGTACGTGGCGATCGTGGGTACCACGGGGTGCGGCAAATCGACCTTGCTACGATGCCTCCTCGGCTTCGAGACGCCGATTTCCGGCACGGTCTACTACGGCGATCAAGACCTCGCATCGGTCGACGCGCGCTCGGTGCGCCGGAATATCGGCGTGGTGATGCAAAACGGCGATTTGTTCGCTGGCGACATGTTCAGCAACATAACCATCATGAACCCGCGCGCAACGCTCGATGACGCGTGGGAGGCAGCCGAGTTTGCCGGAATCGCCGACGATATACGAAAGATGCCGATGGGCATGCAGACGCTCATCAGCGAAGGCGGAGGCGGCGTGTCGGGCGGCCAACGCCAACGGCTGCTGATAGCGCGCGCCGTCTGCGGCAAACCGCAGATACTCATGCTCGACGAGGCCACATCGGCGCTCGACAACGTCACGCAAAAGCACGTGAGCGATGCCCTTGAAGCGCTTAATTGCACGCGCATCGTCATCGCGCACCGATTGTCCACGATACGCCACACCAACCGCATCATCATGCTCGAGGGCGGCCGCATTGTGGAAGACGGCTCTTACGAGGATCTCGTGGCTGCGGGCGGCAAGTTCGCCGACTTGGTTGCCCGCCAGCAGCTCGATTAGCCTTGCAACGCAGTGCCCGCTTCGCCGCGCCCTATTGAATGTAGATGATCTCGGTGGGCTTGAACACGTAGACGAGGCGGACGACGGCGTTGTAGAACAAGCCGATGCAGAAGATGGCGACGACGATTTGGTCCGAGCCGACGAACACGACGCAAAGCACGGCGAGCGCGATGTTGACCAAGCCGTGCAAAACGCTCAGGGCCCAACGCGACTCGAACAACTTGGATTCCACGCCCCGCGCAATGGCGAGAACACCCGTGTACAAGTTGTAGACGACTAGATACAGCACGATGGATATCCGCGGATCTGCAATGATGGCGAGCGCGAATACGCTGATATCGAGGACGATCACCGCCATGAACAAAATCGAAAGGCCACCTGCCATATGACGCGCCATCGTGAGGTAGTACACGAGCTTGCGCAACCCGTAGATCACGAACGCGATGCCCAATACGGCGGCCACGATCACAAGGCCGTCCTGGGGTTCGAATAGCAAGAGGACACCGCAGACGATCATCAGCAGGCTTAAGGCGAAGTTCGCGATGCGTTGCAGTTTAGTCACGATCGCCACCTCTTCCCAGGTAGCCAATCAACGGCAGGAAGTCCTTTATGCCCGCAAATCCGTTCTCGTTATATTCGATCGAGCGCCCGGCAAGCGGATTGCCCGACGACCATAT
>CADAKR010000027.1:0-1663 GCA_902788545.1 uncultured Coriobacteriaceae bacterium | reverse complement strand
GTTTCGTCTTTGGCGTCGGCAGGCGCATCGATGTACTCCTGCACGTGCGCGTCGAGGTCGAAGTGGACGAGTTCGTGACCGGAAAGCTCGTGGCCGAACGCGCGCCAATCTTCGATGGCGTCGGCGGCGGGTTGGCGCCTCTCCAGTATGGTGCGTATGGTCTGCTCGTAAGGGGCAACCGTGGCCGTGTCGTACGTGTCCACTTCAAACGGGCCGCTTTCCCCACGCAGGCACTTCATGGCATAAACCATTTGGGTGAACGCCTGGTAATACTCGGCGGGGTTGTCTTTCAGGACCGCTTCGTAGTTGTTCCACGCCGGCACGTAACGGTATCGGATGAAACTGTAGTCGGGAAGGTGCCCGCAACGCCCATGGCCCAAGTTCATGACGGTGTTCTCGTTGGGCTGGTAGACCGTGTTCGTGTACAAGCCCTTGTCAAAATCATCGGGCACTGTCGGGTTGTGCCTGAACTTGACGGGCCGCTCGACGAACGAGCCGTCTTCGGAGGGAAGCAGCTCCACGAAGAACCGGTTCGTGTTGTTGATGACAAGCGAAGGCGTGCCGGCGAAATAGCGATGGGCCCAGGTGTCAGCCAACACATGGAGGGCCAGACCTGTGGCCTGCGGGCCTTTGCCCTGCGCCAGGTTCACCGTGTCGGCCACCAGGCTGCCGTTCGGACCGCAGATCATCCGGTATTTGTTGCGGTAGCCCCGACCGCCCTTGTCCACCTTCGCATGCAAGTCGTACGGGAGGAAGTGGAACGATGCCCAAATTCGCGTGATGTCGGCGCGCCCGATGATGTCGGTGCGGGCAGATGCCATTTCGACTGGAAGCTGTGTCGTGGCTGCCGAAACCGGACCTCCTATGCGCTGCAGAAACGTTTTCGAGCACTTGTCGACAAGGAACGCGCTGTAGCAAATGTCCAAGCTCTCCTCGTGGGAATACCCCGCGATGAGCGCTGCGCAATAGGTGCCGTAGTAGTGGAATGACCGCTCCATGCCACCCGCCTATCCCGTCGCCTTGCCCAGACGCCGCAAGCGCACGGAACAGTAAATGACCATCACCAGCGCAACGAACGCAGTTGCCTCGATGACGAACGACACCACCGCATCAGCAAAAGACAACGATCTGGCTGTGCCGAGCAGGACGGTAACGACAGAGAAGGCGTTCACCAACGCGGCAATCGCCGCGACAATCAGGTAGAAGGGGCTTTTCTTCTTGCCGCGCCCTTCCGAGCGAGCCGACAAGCCCACATAGGCGCGCACGATCCAATCGATTACAACCATGACGACCGTTATGATGAAGATGACCGCCATCGGTATGGAATCATCAATCGCGAGCATCTGCCGAAGCTGGCTTTCATCGCTGAGGGCGAAGAGGAGCATTGCTTTTGCTATGCCCCACACGCTGAACGCGATGACGCCGACGCCGGCGATGATCAGCGTGTCCTGAAGGCGGCGCTTCCTAGCTTGTAATGTCATTTCCTTGCCCATATGCCCATATTACAACAATTGCGAACCCGCCACGCACCGAACGAGCCGATTCTCCCTGCGCCTTCGCCCATTTCTCCTCCGCGCTTCCCCCCCATTCATGCGAAAATCTCTTCCATGGAAAAGCGGCGCATATCGCATATCGTCCTCGCAGTGCTCGCGGTGGCTGCCGC
>CADAKR010000026.1 GCA_902788545.1 uncultured Coriobacteriaceae bacterium | reverse complement strand
TTCGCGGGCTGCGACGAGCGCAGGGGCGGCCGGGTGCGCCCGCGTGTTTGAGCGAAGCGAGTTCGCGGGCGCGCCGCCCCGGAGCGTGGGAGCGGTTAGCCCGCGCTAGAGCGGAGAGGGGGCGCCTGGCTGGCCGGTCGGTCTTGCCCCGACGGCTCACTCGCTTAGCTTGTTGATGCGGCGGTCGTAGGTGAGGATGCCGTTCGTTTCCTCTTCGATGTCGCTGACCTGGGTGTACACGTAGCCAGCGAGGCCCTTTCCCTCGAGGGAGTCCATGTGGGCAAGCAGGCTGCGCACAGCTTGGCGCCACTCGTCGATGTCATCGTAGGGTTCGTAGCCGTAGGCTTCGTCGAGGGCGCTGTGGCCGTCGACGCGATGCGTGAAGCCGCCGAATTCCGATACGAAGAAGGCGCGGTGCTTGCGGCGGTCGCGCCACACGACGAGGTCGCGGAAGTAGTTGTGCACGCTGTAGAAATCGCCGCACCGTTGGTCGTACCAGCCGCTCACGGCGTCGATGACGCGCGTCGGGTCGAGCTTGCGCACCATGGCGCATGCCGCGCGGGCGTTGAACTGGCCCCATCCCTCGTTCATGAGCGACCAGCCGATGATGGACGGGTGGTTGGCGAGCAGCTCGACGGTTTCGCGGCAGGTGCGCATCCATTCCTCTTGGTAGCCGGCGTCGCCTCCGCCCAGTTTCGCCTGGTTGGCAGGCGTATCGTCGCGCATGTGGTTCCAGCTGATCTTGAAGAGCGTCGGCTTGTAGCTCCAGTTCCAGGTTTGAATCTCGGGAGCGCCGCCGCTGACCATGTCTTGCAGCACGAGCATGCCCAGCCGGTCGCAGTGGTAGTACCAGCGCGCCGATTCCACCTTGATGTGCTTGCGCATGAGGTTGAACCCGCATGCGCGCATGGCTTCGATGTCGTACACGAGCGCATCGTCCGACGGCGCGGTCATCAGCCCGTCTGACCAGTACGCTTGGTCGAGCACGCCCTTGATAAACAGCGGTTTGCCGTTCAGGAACACGCGCTTTGCGCCCGCATCGTCGTAGCGCATCTCGACTTGGCGGAACGCGCAGTAGCTTTCCACGACGTCAGCGCCGTATGTTATCCGCATGCGGTACAGGTAGGGGTCTTCCGGCGACCAGAGGTGCGGCTCGGGTACGCGCAGGGCTACTGCGCAGGTGCGCGAATCAGGCTGGCGTTCGACGGTCGTTGCGGGTTCGTCTTCGTCCCCGAACACTTCCACCTGGAAGGGCGGGAATGCATCCGACCCCTCTTCCAACCCGATCAGACGCGCGCCGACCGTGAGGATGTCCGTGCCGGCCACTTCGATTTTCACGGATTCGACGCGCACGGCCGGAACGGTTTCCAACCACACGGTTTGCCAGATGCCGCTTTGCGCGGTGTACCAGATGTCGCCGCGGTCGAAGCGTTGCTTGCCGCGGAGGCGCCCGCCGAACTCGCTCGGGTCGGCCACGCATACGGCCAGCTCGTTGGCGTCGGGCACAAGGAAGTCGGTGATGTCGAAGGCGAATGGCGTGTAGCCACCCAGATGCGTGCCGGCCATCTGTCCGTTCACGTGGACGGCGCATGCGTAATCGACCGCCTGGAAATGCAAGAGCAGCCGTTTGCCGCCGTCAAGGGTCGGCGCCGTGAACGTGCGGCGGTACCACAAAAGCTCGTCAGGTTGCAGTTGGCGGTTCACGCCGGAGAGGGGTGCCTCGGGCGAGAACGGCACGACGATCTCGGAGTCGAACGCCTCGCTGGCCGGGGCGGCTGCGTTTTCGACGACAGCCTGCAAATCGCCGGTCGGGGCGTGCCTGCTCTGGACGAACGCGCATTGCCAACGCCCGTTCAGCACGCGGTAATCGGCGCGCGCGAATTGCGGGTCGGGATGCTCTTCCAGCACATGGTCGGCATCGAGCGCTTCTCCCCAGGTCGTGTACAAGGTTGCAAGCTCGGATACCACATGCTCTTTGGGTTTGGCCCCCAGCACCTTCTTCAGATTCAGCATGACAACTCCTGGTTTCGCATGTCGCGCTTGTCCTAACCTCGCCATTATAGGGTAACTACGCTGGTAGCCGGCTTGTTCCTGGCGTATAATCGATGATTCAAAAACTTGGCGCGTGGGGCGCCTGCGTATTGTGAGAGAGGATTTCATCATGGCCGTCAAGCCTGATAACGGGCGCATCACCATCGTGAGGGAGCCGTACGGGGGCGCAACCGTCGCCGCCAGGAAGCAGGCCATGCGCCGCGGCATGTCAGACGAGGATGTCGCCGCGCGCAACGTCATTCCCACGACGACCCCCAATGGCGAGCCGCACCGCGTCATCGCCGAGGAACTGTATTCCGAAAACGACACGTTCACGCACTACAAGCCTGCCGTGCCAGATGCTGCGGGCCCGGCTGCCTTCCGCACGTTCAAGCCCGGGGTGCGCGACGAGGCCCAGAAGATCACCGACCGGATCGGCGTGAAGGTGACCAAGGACGACCCGGATTACTGGGGCCTGGCCAGTGTGATGACCGAGGAAGAGGCGGCCGTCACGTGCCACATGAAGGTGCGCAAGCCCATGACATTCAAGCAGATACAGCATGCGTGCGGCGTCGAGCCCGAGCATCTGCAGCAGCTGATCGACGACATGTGCGTCAAGGGCATCATCGAGTACAACTGGGAAAACCTCGACGGGAAGAACCCCGATCACGAGCGCCGCTACGTGCTGCCCATGTTCGTGCCCGGCTCGGCCGAGTTCACGGTCATGAACCAGGCGCAGCTTGAAGAGCATCCCGAGATAGGCACGTTCTTCGAGCGCATGACGTTTTTGCCGCTCACGAAGGCGACGAAGCTGGTGCCGCCGGGAGGCGCGGGCATCGGCATGCACGTCATCCCCGTCGAGCATGCAATCGAGCAGGTCAACGAGGCGGCCGATGTCGAGAAGCTTTCTCATTGGCTGAAGAAGTACGACCGCTTCAGCGTGGGCGCGTGCTCGTGCCGCTTGAGCGAGCGCGCACGCGGCGACAACGCCGGCAGCGATCCGCAGAACTGGTGCGTCGGCGTGGGTGACATGGCCGATTACTGCGTCGAGACGGGCAAGGGCCATTTCGCGACGTACGACGAGGTCATCGACCTGCTGATCCTCGCCGAGAAAAACGGCTACGTGCACCAGATCACCAACATCGACGGCTCCGACAAGATCTTCGCCATCTGCAACTGCGATGTGAACGTGTGCTATGCGCTGCGCACCTCGCAGCTGTTCAACACCCCGAACATGAGCAGGTCTGCCTACGTGGCGCACATCGAATCGGAGAAGTGCGTGGCATGCGCGGGATGCGTGGAGGTGTGCCCGGCGGGTGCTGTGCAACTGGGCCAGAAGCTGCCGACCATGAGCGGTGCGCAGGAGTATCCGCGCCAGCCGCTTCCCACGTTGGGCTGGGGCGAAGACGACTGGGATTTCGACTACAAGGACAACAACCGCATCGAGTGCCACGAAACGGGCACGGCGCCTTGCAAGACCGCCTGCCCGGCGCATGTGTCGGTGCAAGGTTACCTGCGCATGGCCGCCGAGGGGCGTTATCGCGACGCGTTGGCGCTCATCAAGAAGGAAAACCCGTTCCCGGCTGTATGCGGGCGCATTTGCAACCGCCGTTGCGAGGCCGCTTGCACGCGCGGCGCGGTGGACGAAGCCGTCGCGATCGACGAGGTGAAGAAGTTCATCGCCGAGAAGGACTTGGAAGCTGAGCATCGCTTCGTCCCCGAGGTCATTCCCCCGACTACGCGCGGCGGATTCCACGAGAAGATCGCCATCGTGGGCGCTGGCCCGGCGGGCCTGTCGTGCGCCTACTACCTTGCCGAGCGCGGGTATGCGCCGGTCGTGTTCGAGCGCGATGAGAAGCCGGGCGGCATGATGACGTACGGCATTCCCGCCTACAAGCTGGCCAAGGACGTGGTCGATGCCGAAATCGATGTGCTGCGCGAGATGGGCGTCGAGATTCGCTGCGGCGTGGAAGTGGGCCGCGATGTGACGCTCGACGAGTTGCGCGAACAGGGCTTTGCGGCGTTCTACCTGGCCATTGGCTGCCAGGGCGGCCGCTTGGCGGGCGTGCCAGGAGAAGAGGCGGCGGGTGTTTCCACAGCCGTCGAGTTCCTGCGCGTGGCGCTCGGCGATTCCGCGCACGAGGTGAAGGGCCGCACCGTGGTCGTCGGCGGCGGCAACGTGGCCATCGACGCCGCGCGCGTCTCCGTGCGCTGCGGGGCTTCTGATGTGACCATGTACTGCCTCGAGCAGGCGCACGAGATGCCGGCATTGCCGGAGGAGATCGCCGAGGCGGCCGAGGACGGCGTGCGCATCGAAAACGGCTGGGGGCCTGCGCGCGTCGAAGTCGGCGATGACGGCCGGGTCTGCGGCATCACGTTCAAGCGCTGCACGCGCGTGTTCGACGACGAGCATCGCTTCGCGCCCGTTTACGACGAGTCAGACACCATGACGGTGGAATGCGAGAACGTGGTCATGGCCATCGGCCAATCCATTGAGTGGGGTTCTCTGCTCGAGGGCAGCAAGGTGAAACTCGGACGCGGCAACGGCGCCGTGGCCGATCCGACAACGTATCAGACCGATGAGCCCGACATTTTCGTCGGTGGCGACGTGTTCACCGGCCCGCGGTTTGTGATTGACGCCATCGCGGCCGGTCACGAGGCCGCCGTGTCGCTGCATCGCTTCGTGCAGACTGGCTCGTCGCTCACGCTTGGCCGCAATCCGCGTCATTACGTCGAGCTGGACAAGGAAACGGTTGCGATCAACCCACTGAGCTACGATCACGCCGGCCGCGGCATTCCTGCATGCGCCAAGCCGTCGAGCATCGTGCACAACTGGGATGACGTGCGCGCCACGTTCACCGAAGAGCAAATTCGCGTGGAGACGGCCCGCTGCCTTTCGTGCGGGGCTTCGATCGTCGATCCCAACAAGTGCATCGGCTGCGGCCTGTGCACGACGCGTTGCGAGTTCGATGCCATCCACCTGCATCGCGACAACCCCGAGTGCTCGAACATGGTTGTTGCCGAGGCGAAGGTCATGGCTATCCTGCCGAACGCCGGCAAGATGCTGCTGCGCCATATTGCCCCGCAGGTTTGGAAGTAGCCTTCCATGCACGAACTGGGCGTGGTCTTTCACATGGTCGACTTGCTCGAGGACATCGGCCGTGAACGCAACCTTGAGCGGATCGGCAAGGTCGTCGTGGAGCTGGGTGAGGTGTCGGGCGTGGTCACGGACTTGTTCGCCGACGCATGGCTGTGGGCTTCCGATAGAAACGACCTGTTGCGCGGCGCCGAGCTGGAAATCCACGAGATCGAGGCCGCCACGCTGTGCAACGCCTGCGGCCACACGTATCCGACCACCCAACACGGTCGCATCTGCCCGCGTTGCCAAAGCCCCGACACCGTGCTGTTGCAAGGAAACGAGATGAACATCCGCGAAATCGAAGCGTTCTAGGTGGGTTTTCTCTCCTGTCCCCGAAAACCCAGCCGGTTGGCTACAGCACGTCGGAGAGGTCGAGGTTCATGTCGACGGTGCCGGGGATGCCTTCGACCGTGCCGCTGCTCGAGTATTGCCACATCGAGATGTCGCGGTAGTGCAGCGGCTCGATTGTGTCGTATTCGGCCCACCAGATGTGGCGGCCGTCGAATACGGTCTCGTCGTAATGGATCAGGTCGCGCGGGTTGCCGTACACGATCGAGCGGTATCCGCTTGCCTCGATCGTGTCGCAGAACGCATCGGCGATGCCGGAAAGGTCGGTGCTGATCACGCCCGAAGTGCGCGTTTCGCCGATGCCGGACACGCGCTCCCAGTCGAAGGCGACGGGATACACGAGCGACGTGCCGTCGAGAGTCTTCAGCACGAAGTTGGCCTCTTCGCGGGCCTCTTCCGGCGTGGTGGCTTGCGAGAAGAAGTAAACGCCCACGTCGAGGCCGGCTGCCTTGGCGCCTTCGAGGTTGTCGTAGTACTGCTCGTCGACGTATATGTCGCCTTCGGTTGAGCCACGGTATCCCAGCCGGATTATCGCGAAGTCGATGCCGTCGGCCGCCACCGCCTTCCAGTCGATGTCTTTCTGATACTCGGCGACATCCACGCCGAGGCTCGATTTCACCTTGCCGTCCACGACGTAGGCGTAGTGGTCCGTTGACGTGTCGAGTTTCGACCAATCGTAGGGGCTGACGTAGTAATCCGGGTTCGCTGGCTCGGTTGTGGTCCCGGCTTTGTCGGGCGAGGGCTGGTCCGAACACGCGCGCACGCCGAACATGAGCAGCAAGCCGATCACCACCACCGCGACGGCCGAGAGGATGTAGCCGATGTTGTGCCCGATGAACTCGCCAAGCGAAAGCTGGCTGACCGGCTTCGGGCGTTCGGGCGCAGGTTCGGGGCCGCGGTCGACCCAACGGCCGTCCGCTTCGCGGCGTTTCGTGCCCCCGATCTGGTCGCTGTGCGAGTACGCACGTCGCTGCCCGCTGACGAGTGCCGAGCGCTTGTCTTCGATTCCTCTGCTGTTGCGCGCGTGGTTTGCCACGGAGCCTCCTGTTTTTGCCGAGCCAATATGATACCGTAGTTAACGCTAAAGCCGTCGCTCCGCCGCGTGCACCTTGTTTGTCGCCGGATGATCGGGGCGGCGTTACGACTGAACGATGTGAGGAGCAGCTATGACCGCTCGCGAAGAGCTGACGGTTCTCGGCAGGCGCGCCGACATTCCGACCGATTACGATCCGGGCGTGTTGGAGGCCTTCACGAACGCGCATCCCGACCGCGATTACCTGGTGACGCTGCGATGCCCCGAGTTCACCACGTTGTGCCCCATCACCGGCCAGCCCGATTTCGGCACGATGATCATCAACTACATTCCCAATGTGCGCATGGTCGAAAGCAAGTCGCTGAAGCTGTACCTGTTCAGCTTCCGCAACCACGGCGACTTCCACGAGGACGTGACCAACATCATCCTGAACGATCTGGTCGCCCTCATGCAGCCCAAGTACATCGAGGTGAAGGGCCTGTTCGTGCCGCGCGGCGGCATTGCCATCCACCCGTTTGCCAACTGGGCGCACCCCGATTTCGGCTACCAGGAGAAAGCCGCCGCCCGCATCTGGGAGCAGCTCGACGACTAACGCCAGAATGCGACGTTGGCGCCTGATTCCGTCGTCGCGCTCCGCAGCCGACCCGCTGCCGCATCCCGTTTTGCCTTGCAGCCCGATAAACAGGGGTTTGTCGTGAAGTTGCTGCGTTCGGCCCCGCTTGCGACTACAATAGGCAAGTTCGACGTTTTTCGACCGAAAGGCTGCAACATGGCTGGCATCGACATCAAGCCGGACGCACAGGGCAAGGTGCGCGACCTGTACGATTTGGGCGACAAGCTGCTGCTCGTCGCGACCGACCGCATCTCGGCGTTCGACTACATCCTGCAAGACGAGATTCCCCACAAAGGCGAGGTGCTCACGCGCATCTCGTGCTTCTGGTTCGAATTGCTCGACGGCGTGGTGGAAAACCACCTGGTCTCGACCGACGTGGCCGACCTTCCCGAGCGGTTCCAGCCGTACGCCGATTACCTGCGCGGCCGTTTCATGCTCGTCCGCAAAGCCGAGATGTTCCCTGTCGAGTGCATCGTGCGCGGCTATCTGGCGGGCAGCGGCCTGAAGGAGTACCAGCGCGAGGGCACCGTGTGCGGCATCCAGCTGCCCGAGGGCCTCGTGAACTCGTCGAAGCTGCCCGAGCCGATCTTCACGCCGTCGACGAAGGCGGAAATCGGCGATCACGACGAGAACATCAGCTTTGAGCGCTGCGCCGAGCTGATCGGGACCGAAGACGCCACGGCGCTGCGCGACCTTTCGCTGGCCGTGTACACGAAGGCGCGCGACCATGCGGCTGACCGCGGCATCATCATTGCCGACACGAAGTTCGAGTTTGGGCGCCTGAACGGCCAGATCATCCTGGCGGACGAGGTTCTGACCCCCGATTCGTCGCGCTTCTGGCCCGGCGACGAGTACGAGCCCGGCCGCGACCAGGCCAGCTTCGACAAGCAGTTCGTGCGCGACTGGCTGACCGCCAACTGGGACAAGACCGGCACGCCGCCGCGCCTCCCGCAAGACATCATCGACCGCACGAGCGAGAAGTACGTCCAGGCTTACGAGAAGATCACCGGTAGGAAGTTTTAATGTCTCAACGCAACCCCCAGAACGAACGCTATAGCGACGAGAACCGCAAGGGCAAGACGCGGAAGTCGGCAGCTTCGGCCAAGCCGTCCTCCGGACGTGCCGCCACGGTGCGCGGACCGGCGCCGAAGTCGAAGAAGCAGAAGAAGGAAGAGCGCCGCCAGCGCGAGGAGAAGCGCGACCAGCAGTTGCGCGCGATGGCTCCCGATGCGCGGCGGTTCGAGGAACAACCCGAATACAAGCGACTGCGCCGTTACTGGTGGATCTGCCTGATCGCCGCCATCGCGTGCATCGCCGTGTCGTTCCTCACATCGCGCACCGAGACGCTGACGTTTTTGTACATCCCCCTCTTAGTTGCCGGCTACGTTCTGGTCATCGTCGCGTTCTACATCGACTTGGGCAAGATCCGCAAGATGCGCAAGAAGTACGAGCAGACTCAGGTCCTCGGCAAGTCGAAGCAGGCCCGTGCCGCCCAGAAGAAGGCGCGCGCTGAAGCCCGTGCCCAGCAGAAGGAAGCCGAGGAGAAGTTCGAGGAAGCTCAGGCGGCCAAGGAGGAGAAGAAAGCCAACGGCATCTTGGGTTTCTTTCGCAAGCCCAAGGCCGACCAGCCGTCGACGGAGGCGGACGAGGCATCCGAGAAAGCCGCAGCTGCCGACGCCGAGGCGACCAACACCGACAACAAGTAAACCCATTCCCGATGTGAAGGCGTCGGGGGCTGTTCGCAACATCCAGCCTGATCAAAACTAAGGACACGCAGTGAAAAAAACAACCACCAATCTCATGCTGTGCGCCATGGTGTTTGCCGTGGCGCTCGTCGTTTCCAACGTCATTACCGCGAAGACCGTTCAGACGGGCATTCCCCTGTTCGGCAGCACCATTCTCGTGCCAAGCGCGGTCATCTGCTATTGCGTCACCTTTCTCATGACCGACGTCATCGGCGAGATATGGGGTCCCAAAGAGGCGCGAACCGTCGTGCTCGGCGGCTTCGCGTGCCAAGTCATCGCGACCTGCCTCATCATGATCGGGCAGGTGCTGCCCGCGGCGGACGAGAGCATGCAGAATGCCTACACCATGCTGTTAGGGCAAAACGCCGTTTTCGTGCTGGCCAGCATGACGGGCTACCTGTTGTCGCAATCGTGGGACGTGTTCGTGTTCCACAAGATCCGCAACCGGATTCTGGCTGATGGGGGAAGCACGCGCAGTCGTTGGATATGGAACAATGCGTCCACCATGACATCCCAGCTCATCGACACGGTTGTGTTCATCGGCATCGCGTTCGGCCTCGGATTCGGCTGGTTGTTCGACCCGGCCATGATCGGCCAGCTCGGCGCCATGATGGTGGGGCAGTACCTCTGCAAGTTCGTGCTAGCCGCCCTCGACACCCCGGTGTTCTACTTCCTCACCCGCAACGCCTCGAGGATCCCCGCTGACGGGACGGCTGCTTAACGGTTTAACGAGCGAATTGGACGTTTGCCTCAGAGGTGGACGTCCATCTCTGAGGCAAACGTCCAATTCGGGGCCGGTTCCCATTGTCCCATTCGCTGTTCGTTGATTGATTCACTGCCGAAAAACAAAGTATACTGTCAGGAGTGAATTTTCGAGGAGGCACGCTATGAAGTGCATTGAATGCGGTCATGAACTGAAGGACGGCGCGATCTTCTGCATCCGATGCGGCGCCATGCAGGTGTCGATGGACGGCAAGCCCATCGAACGTGGCGAGGATTGGCCAAGCTTGGACGCGGCGGACGGGTCGGGATACCGCTCGTCGACCGAGGGTGCGATGCATGCGGCCCAGTCGAAGAGCATGCGCAGCTTCAATACCGCCCCCAAGCGCAATGGCGGCAAGATCGCAGCCATCGTCGTAATCATCATCGCGCTCATCGCGGGTATCGTGTTCGCCGCCGTTTCCTGCAACTCCCAGGCGACGTCGGGCACTGCCTCGAGTGGAAGCGCTGCGGCCACCACAACCACCTCGAGCGAGAGCGCTTCGGCAACGTCGTCGACGGCGAGCACATCGGCATCGGCTGCCTCCACGTCGGCGTCGGCGGCAAGCACCTCGGCTTCGGCTGCTTCCGCCTCGGCGGCTTCGACGACTACGACCACGGTTGACGCAAGCCAGCGCCAAGTTGAACCGCAGCCCGAACCCGAGCCGGAATACAACGACTACTACATCCTTCCGGACAGCTCGTCGTATTACTATTCGTATGGCGAGCTCAGCTGGATGAGCTCGTACGACCTGTATCTCGCCCGCAACGAGATCTTCGCCCGCCACGGCCGCATGTTCAACAATGCCGATTTGCAGGAGTACTTCAACTCGCAGGCATGGTACGAGCCCATCTACTCGCCTTCGCAGTTCGACAGCATGGGCAACGTGCTCAACGACGTCGAGCAGAAGAACGTCAACGTCATGCGCCAAATCGAAAAGGACCAAGGCTCCCCGTACCTGTAGGGCCTAAAAGACATCGCCGCAAGCAGCCTGACGCCCAGCGCCAGGCTGCTTTCTTTTTGCAGGCAATGTGGCAGCGACGCCCGAGGGCCCAGGGGGACCAATCGGGGGTACTCCCCTTTTGGTTCAACTTGAACCAAA
>CADAKR010000025.1 GCA_902788545.1 uncultured Coriobacteriaceae bacterium | reverse complement strand
CTCGCCTCAATCGATTTGGGGGACTTCATCGTATTCCGCTTCGACGGCATGGAATCGATTCGCGTGGAAGACGAATACCGCGATGGCTACAAGCTGTTCTTCACCCCGGTGATTGGAGGACGCACACTTGCGCGCATCTCGATTGATCTTGTCGCGAATGTCGTTTCGTACGGGGAGCCCGATATGCTGACCCCTGCAGACAGGGTAGATGTTGCAGATCTGCCCGTGTTCGACTATCCGGTCTACCCCGTGACAAGCGCGATTGCCGACAAGGTTTGTGGCATTGTTGGGTCTTATGCTGGTAAGCTGTCATCGCGCGTGAAGGACCTTGTCGATCTCGTTATCTACATCACGACGGAGGACTTCGACTATGCGATTCTTTCCGAGCACCTAAGCCGAGAGCTGAAGATGAGGAAGCTCGAGCTGGGCGATGGCTTCAGGGTTCCTGGAGCCTGGCATGAAAGCTATTCGGGCCGCTATGCGGCGCTTGCTAAACGAACGGGGATGGGCGCCTCGCTGCAGACGCTCGATGCCGCCGAGGCCCTAGTTGCCAAGTGCCTGAATCCAGTGCTTTCGAAAACAGACGGGAAAGCACGTTGGGATCATGAGAAGCTGGCTTGGGTTGGCGAGTCGTGATTCAAGTGACGCTCGGATGCTTGTAATGAATCTGCTTTCGTTTACATGCATGTAAACGAAAGCAGATTCGATGACCGAGTTTTGTCGGGACAGGGGGTCATAGAGCCCTCTCAAGGCGGAGGTCGCCGGTTCGAATCCGGTCGGAGCTACCAGAAATCACAAATCCCCCGTCAGGGGGATTTTTGTTTCCGGCTACTCCGACCGGGTGAGAACCGGAGGTTCGACAGCCATGGTCAGTCGAGAATCGTTCCTGGTTCCGTTATTTCGTCGGGCAGCTTTTCGATGACGTCCTGCAGGCATCGCGATTCTTCGAGCGCCCTCATGGTCGCCAGGTGGGGCTCCGCATAGATGCCTTCCCAGAAATGCTCCTCGTATTCGGGGCGGCACTCGAATGCAAGGGAAGGCTCTTCCGTGGAGAAGTGGGTATGAACACCTGGTTTATTCCCCCTCGCATCGAGCTTTATCCATTTGCCGCTAATGTGAACTGCGTTGAACGCGTGAACACAATACCCCATGGAATCGTCGTCGGCGAGTGTGATCCGTTGGAAGCAGAAGCCTGCCGGTATACCCTGCGAGCGTAATAGCGCTGCGAGGAGGTTCGCCTTGGCATGGCAGATGCCCGTCCTGTGCTTAAGGGCGTCGGAGGCCCTTGCTGTAATCACCGTAGCGTCGCAATCGAAAGAATGGGGTATTTCGTCGCGCACGAATTCGAAGGCAATCCGAGCCTTTTCGATATCGCTCATACCATCCGAGAACAACTCCGAGGCTTTCACTTTGATGTTGCTGGTGTTGAAGTCGACGTATTTGCTTGATGCAAGGAACCTGTCCATGGCAATCTAAACGGATGCTCTATGCGCGGTTGTTGCGGCAGGCACAACTTGAAGCGAGAGGCCCAAGCTCGACAGCACCTTCAGCACGTTGAAAAACAGCGGGTTGCCGTCGTCCTCGAACGCTCGGTAGAGACTCGTGCGATTGAGATTCGCCTCCTCAGCTATTGCCGCCATGCCCTTCGAGCGGGCAGCCGTGCCGATAGCGTGCTTGATGACGACCGGGTTGCCGTCTTCGAGGGCAATGTTGAGAAACTCCGCGACGTCTTCTGGCGTTTCGAGGCAGTCTGCCGCATCCCACTTATAGGTCTTCATCTTCCAGCCTCCATTCCCTCGCGAGCTCCTTCGCCTTCTTGATGTCCTTGTTCTGTGTCGACTTGTCGCCTCCTGCGAGCAGCAGCACGAGTCGATCTCCCTTTCTCGTGGCGTACACGCGGTATCCCGGCCCCACATCGAAGCGGACTTCGATGACATGGTCGCCGATGGCCTTAAAATCGCCATGCAGGTCGCCGATGGCTTGTGCTTTCTCGAAGTACGCCGTTATTCGTATGGAGGCCATGCGGTCGCGTGGCCGGGCGAACCATTTAGCGAACACGTCCGTGTACCTGATTTCGAGCAGCGATCCGCACTCCCCCTTATAGTCGCTCACAAGCGACAATATGTCAATACCGCCCAGATATGTTGAGGTCTGGCTCCTACAGTTTAGCGGCGATGGCCGAGTGCACGAGCCGCGTCCGGTAGCGCAGCCGCGCCGAAAGCGGCATGCGCCACCTCATCCCTTCGGCCATTGCGTCCTTGCAGGGGTTGCAGGTCCCGCACGGCTTGCCGTTCACCGGGGCATGGCAGAACCAGGTCCTGTGCATGATGGGCATCCAGCCCAATTCCTGTGCCACGCGTTTCGCCTCGGCCTTGCTCACGTCCAGCATCCCGAAATCGAGCCGGCCGAACACCGTCTCCGCATCTGAACTCCCGCCCTTGGAGACGACGCGGAAACGCCCGTGTCCGCAAGGGTCCTGGTCGCATGGCACGAGCAGGCACTGGGCGTCGATCGCGCTTTTCGCCTTGCTCCTCGGCGAATCCTCCACCGCGCACTCGGCCCGCATGCCAAGGCCCTCGCACAAAAGCGCGAACAGCTCGTACTGATAGCCCAAGCTGAATTCCTCCGCGAGCCTGCCATAGGCTTCGGATATCCTCTCGTTCGGAAAGTCGCGGTATATCGCGTTCCGATCGTACCCCAGATGCGGCAGGTTTGCCGCGGTCATGGATCTCCCGCGACACAACGCCGTGTTTCACAAAAAGTGAAGGTAGACGGCGTAACGCCGCAAACGTGTCTGATCTCCCTGATAACGAACAAGCATCAAGGCTTTTACAAATGTGCACTCTGCGCAAATAATATGAGTGACGCCACTATAATACCTAGTTGCACCCTGTAGTTTTCAAACTGAACGCTACACGTGAAACAAGGTGCGAAATGGGCATTGCAGGTGAGTCGACCAAGAGGGTAAGCTCACCTGGCGGCGTCGATCCGACTGGTGCAACGAGAGAAGAGAATGTGATAACCATGGTCAAGAAACTGTTCGCCATAGCCTTCGCCGCCGTGATGGCCGTAGGCATCGTCGGATGCGCGTGCTCCTCCACGAGCAGCTCATCAGCCTCGGGCAGCTCGACCGCTTCGAGCGCAGCTGCTTCGAGTGCAGCGTCGTCTGCCGCTTCGTCCTCATCTGCTTCGGCTGAGTCCTCCTCGGCCGCTCCGTCGGCTTCGTCCGCGAGCATCGGCACGCCCAATCCCTGGAGCGATGTTGCGAGCGCCGAGGATGCCGCCCAGGGCGCCGGGCTGAAGAGCTTCTCGGTTCCCGATGCGGGCGTCAAGCTTTCCGTTGGCGAGCTGGGCGACTGGACCTTCCAGTGCATGGACGGCATGGCTCAGGCGAAGAACGCCGCCGGTGATGTGGGCATCACCATCCGCAAGGCCGTTTATGCGGGCGACGGCGACATTTCGGGTGATTACAACACCTACGAAGCTGAGTGGCCGCTTACCCTGAAGGGGCTGACGGTGAATTGCTCAGGCCATTCTGAAGACGCCGCAAACAAGGTCCTCTGGGTTCGCGGCGATGATGCCTATTGCATCTTGGCAGACGGCGCGGGCCTGAACCCCGATGACATCAACTCGCTGATCAACGCCATTCAGTAAGGGCATCTGACAGATCGGCCGACAACGCTGAGGGCGGCATACCACCGCTCCCAGCAAGTCCTTCCGATCTGAGCCGGTCGGCTCGTTGCGCACGGCTCCGATGCGCTGCTGCACATGGCCGTCCAAGAAGCAAAGAAACGCGAGATCGCGGGGGGTCGCGGGGTTCAGCGAAGAAAGATGAGATGAAACGGGCTGCGCTTTCGTAATAGTAAATAGCCAAGTGAAAACGCGGACTTGTCAGCAGGAGACGCTAAGACGCGAGAAAGGATCGGGCATGGCTGATCAAAATGGGAAAATGACCCCCGCGCAGATACTGGAAGCGGCGAGAGAAGAGGGCTACGAGCTTTCCGACGAAGAGCTGGATGGTATCGCCGGCGGCGGCAAGTGGGAGAACAAGTGCTGCCCCAACTGCGGGCACACAGGCACCATGTACTGCCCGGGCACAGGCGAGTCCAGGTGTGGTAAGTGCGGGAGTACTTGGTAGCGATGTCGAAATCACAGCATGTTTCACGGCACTGTGGGAAAACGCCGACGGAGGGTCGGCTGTAGATAGCCGGGTGAATACGCCCGGCGGGAAGAATGGAGGTTTACCATGTGCTTCAGACCGAGTGCGCTAGCGGGGAATGAACCCCAAGTCCAGATGGGAACTTGTCCGAGCTGCGGGCAACCCGTGGCGGCGAGCGTCGGCATCGCGGCCGGCGAATGCCCGTACTGCGGCAAGCCGATTCCGACAGATCCCAAGAACGACCCGAGTGTTGTCGATCCGAAGAAGAACGCCAAGATCCTGTAAGGAAGCCTTGCAAGGAAGCCGTATCGTGGACTACGCGCGATGCGCTGGTATAGCCCACGATACGCACTCTAAAGCTTCGCGATTGCTATCGCCTGGTCCGCTCTCCGGCAAATGCCGTAACGCAGGCGCCAGGTGTTTTCGTCGCCAGCTTTGTGGAACGAGCCGAGCAATCGGACGGTATTGTCATGCTGTCCGATTGCTCGGCTCGTCGTCTAGATTACAGGCTGAACGGCAGCGATGCGTTTGCGTCTGAGTGCAAAACGGCCTCGCAACATGATTTGCTCATCATGTTGCGAGGCCTCGTCAAAACTATGGCCGCCCCTGCAATCAGCGGAGCGGCCATCTTAAAGCTGTGGGCCTTCGCGCTTTGACGGGCACGATGCATTCGTAACGGCAGTGGGGTTTGGCGAGTTCTCCGAAGTTGGGCTATCCGCTCATCAAATCGAGCGTTTCCTGAGCTCCGTTGCTTATAATGGTTGCTGCAAAAAGGCAGTCTTTATGCGAAGCAGGAGAGCGCTCGAGATGAGACGGGCCTCAATTCCGTTCAAATTGCCGGCCGTCATGGTGCTGGTAACGTGCGCCTTTCTCGTCGCATTTGGCTTGGTGTGCGGTTCCGCGTACGGCGATTCGTGCTCCGATGATGGTGATGCGGCAGATTCTGCATCGCTCATGGCCGGCTCGATCGGCGACTCCGCGCAGATGACAGCCGCCTTACAATCAGCCGTTTGCAACGTCGGGTCGGGAAATTGCACGTGTGATGACCCTGACACGGAATACACGATCGTCGGCACGTCCACAAACGGCTCGACCGTGACGATCAAAGGCGGCAGCGAGCAGAAACCCATCCGCGTGACTCTCGACAATGTGACAATCGACCAGGGCTCCGTGAAGCCCTCAAGAGCGCCGGTCACCGTCGAGAGCGGGCATGCCGTTATCGCCTTGCGGGGAGCCAACGTGCTGAAGGCTGGCCACAAGCGCGTGGCGCTCGCGCATGATTGGGGCTTCGCGGGTCTCTGCGTGCAGAAGGGCGCTACCTGCGTCATCACATCGGCCGACGGCGACGGCTCCACTTCGGGGTCGCTCGAGGCGCATGGCGGCCACGACAAATACGGCGGAGCGGGAATAGGCACGAACTACGACGATGACACGGGCTCGATCTACATCCTCGGTGGCACCGTGCATGCCTATGGGGCGCCAAGCGCCGCTGGAATCGGAAGCGGCCGCGTATGGGCGTGGGGCGGCAAGTACGCCGCAGGCATCGGCGGCGGCGACGCGGTGGGCGTGAGCACGGGCGGCACGACCCATGACCTGTGGATCCACGGCGGCACCGTCCACGCGTACGGCGGAGACGACGGCGGTGCGGGCATCGGCGGCTCGGAGGGCGGTAGCACTGACAAGATAACCATCACCGGTGGAAACATCACTGCCTACGGTTGCGGCGAGCACGGCTCTGCGGGAAGCGCCGCCGGCATCGGCAGCGGCGATGGCGAGCAATGCGGAACCATCAAGATCGACCAGGGTTCCGGCGAGCTGACGATCGACGCTCGGGGCTATGGCGAAGGCGCCGGCATCGGCGGCGCGAATTGCAAGTCGGGGACCATCGACATCAAGCTTCGCGGCGGCACCATCACGGCGAAGGGCGGGCCCGAGGCTGCCGGCATAGGAAGCGGCGATGACGAGAGCGGCACCATCGCCGTCAAGGGCAACGGCACCGTCAACGCGTATGCGGGTTGGGAATCGGCTGCCATCGGCGCGGGCGACCAGGGGCATTCGGGGCCCATCAACATCAACGGCAACAGCTCGCGCCTCAATATCAACGCCCATGCGCCAGGGCCGCAAAACCCCGGTGAGAACTTCGTCTCGCATGCCGCGATAATCGGGGCAGGCGACGGAAGCGCAAGTGACATTTCCATCAGCAACGCCAACATCAACCTGAACGGCTCGCCTAGCGCCACCCTTGATGGCGCGGGCATCGGCACCGGCTCGAGCAACGACCTTTCGCTAAGCGACGGGGGCATCGGCAACATCGCCATAAGCAACGCGCAGATCCGCTTCTACAGCATCCACAAGATGGACGGTGCCGGGATCGGCGCGGGTTACGGCTCCAATATCAAGACCATCACGCTCGACAACGTGGATTACGAAGGGCCCACCATCGGCAGTTCGTGCAGCGAGCGTTTCGGGACCAACGAGAACAGCATGAAGTCGATTTCCATTTCCAATTCGAACATCAAGGCCATTGCGCGGGGAGACCACAAACGCAATCATACGGGTATCGGCACGGGGCCATACGGAACCATCGAGTCGATTGCCATTGCAAACTCGAATGTCGAGGCGAAGGGCGTGTACGGCGGCGCGGGCATCGGCTCGGGCGGGATATACGTGAACCCCGGTCAGGTGCTTCATCTTGCGTCGAGCGATGGGAAATGCGGATCGGTGACCATCACGGGCCGCGGCAAGGTGAAGGCCACCGGCAGTGAGGGCGGTGCTGGCATCGGCGCCGGCACGCTCACGTCCGTTTACGGGGACATATGCATTTCGAACGGGGCCACGGTTGAGGCCGTGGGCGGAAACGACAGCGGTGCGGGCATCGGCGGCGGGAAGCTGTGCAGCTGCGCGGACATCTCCATCGATGGGGCGACCGTGGTTGCAGCGGGCGGCCCGGCGGCAGCTGGCATAGGATCGGGCGGCGTCTCGGAGGCGTCGGTTGTCAGCGGCGCCATCCAAACCACGTGGAACACCATCTGCGGAAACATAACGATAACGGGTGCGAGCGACGTGACAGCCGTGGGCGGCGCTGGGGCGGCTGGCATCGGCTTGGGCCAGGGTGCCCAGATGGAATCCAGCGGCGGCATCACCATCAGCGGCGGTGCGGTAAAGGCCACGGGCGGTGCACGCGGAGCCGGTATCGGTGCTGGCTGCGAGAGCGGCTTGGGTCGTGGCGCCGAGGCACGCCGCATCACCATCGAAGGCGAGGCCAAGGTTGAAGCTACGGGCGGTGCCGGGGCGGCCGGCATCGGCGGTGGCTACGAGGGCGGTATGGAACAGTGCCGCATCAGCCTTTCGGTGAACGACCCCAAGAGGGCGTTCGTCATCGCCCGCGGTGGCTATGGGGCTGCAGGCATCGGCGCTGGCGCGTCGAGCCGGCAAAGCACGAGCAAGGGCACCTTGGATGGTGCCCACGATGCGAAAGCCCTCAGCATCAGCGGCGGCTTCGTTGCCGCTTACGGAGGCAACGGCAAGGAAAGCCTGGAAGAGGGCAGGACCGGTTCCGGTGCGGGTATCGGCGGAGGCTCGTATCAAGGCGATTTGGAAGGCTGCGTGATCTCGGGAGGTGTGGTCATCGCGAAGGCCGGCATGAACGAGAGCGGAGGCCCCTTGGGTGCTGTAAGCGCCGAGGACATCGGCTATGGCGGCAGCCGCGAGGGTGGCGGCGATGGCAGCGACAGCATCTACATTCAGGGCGGCACGGTCATCGGCAAGGTGAACGAGAACAATCCCGTGCTCGTCTCGGGCGGATGCGTGACGCATCGGTTTGCATTCGACAAGGCGACCAAGTCGAACTTCGAGTTCGAGCCCGTGTACCAGAACGCGATTACGATTGACACGAGGCCGATCGTGCCGGTCGAGTTCGAAGGGCTGAAGTTCTACAGCCTGGGGCTGGAAAGCACGTCGGCCGATTACTTCCACTGCAAAGACGTCTTTGCGGTTGCCGATGACGAAAACCCGGACCGCGCGAAAGCGTATCTGTACCTGCCGGCCGGTGAGCAGAATGCGACCACCGCATACGTCAAGCCCGTTGATGCAGCGCTTAGTTACTACGGCACGACAACCGCGAACCAGCGCCCCAACTACGACACGAACACGAACGTCTTGAAGATGGGGGCGCCCATCGCCATCGTGCCCAAGAGGCGTTCGGCCAGCCTTGTTGAAGGCCAGCCCTACATCGTGCGTGTGGGAGATTTGAGCGGCGCGTTGACCAGCAGCGACACTGCGAGCTACACCTCGATCGAAAACGGGACATTCAGCGGCTACTATGCGGCAAATGGCCAGCTCGTCGCAGATTTGAGCAACGTCCCGATTTACACGACCTATTCCACCGGGACAACCTACACAGACGTCGAGGTGAAGCCCGGTGCCGCTGGCAGCACGATGCGGATTAAGGCAAAGCTGAACGGCGCGTCAGAGGCGTCCGACCTCTACTGGGGCGATGGCGAGGCGGTTTTCGAGAAGGTCATCGAGACAGCCCCTCCCTATGTGGAAATCACGAACAAAGACAAGCTCACGAAGATTTACGATGGCGAACCGGCAATCAACCCGCAATTCGCCACGAATGGCACGATCACGCGC
Source organism: uncultured Coriobacteriaceae bacterium (assembly GCA_902788545.1). Classification (GTDB taxonomy): domain Bacteria; phylum Actinomycetota; class Coriobacteriia; order Coriobacteriales; family Eggerthellaceae; genus UBA9715. Next base: position 7,673 of record CADAKR010000025.1, on the reverse strand, counting down.
ATCAGGTGCTTGGGGCAATGGGGAACTTCTTACGACGTGACCGTCGCGTCACCCGACGCTTCCTACATGCCCACAGAAATCGGGTACTACGAAGTGACCGTGTGGGCGCAGCTCGACGGACGAGAGGTGACCGATTCGGCTTCGTTCCAGATCAGCGATCCCCCTAAGCGGCAGAACCCGACGGTGGAAATCGTCGAGGACCTGACCAAATACTACGATGGCGAGCCTGTCGAGGACCCCGCCGTGAAAGTGGTCGAGGGAGACGAGGACGTGACCGAGCGAGCTGAGGTCACGTATTCGTACATGCCCGGCTCTTCCAATCCAGTCGAGCCCGGCGTGTATCTCGTCGCCGCAAAGGCGACGGTGGATGGCATGACGGCGAGCGACACGCGCCTGTTCCTCATCCGCAAGCTTCCGGAGCCTATGCCCTATGTGCGGATAACGAACGCCGACGAGCTTTCGAAAACCTATGACGGCGATCCCGTGGCGGATGTCGAGTACGACACGAACGCCACCGTTACGGGCATTTCGTACGTCGGCCAGAAAGCCACCGCGTACGGCACCACCGAGCCTTATGGGCCCACGGCTGACAAGCCTGCGCAAATCGGCACGTATTCCGTCACCGTGAACGTGGAGCTTTCCGGCCAGAAAGCCTCAGACACGGCGACCTTCGCGATTTCCGAGGACACCGACCAGAAGAAGAAGCCGTACCTCGCAATCGACGATCCGTCCAAGACGTACGACACGCAGGCGGTTGACCCCGTCGTGTGGTGCATGAGCGACGGCGAAGTGTCGCTTGCGTACCGCACCCAAGGTGGCGAGATGCTGAGCGGTGCCCCCAAGGACGCAGGCGCCTACGTCCTGACGGCCAGCGTCGCCGAAACCGATCGGTATGAAGGCGCACGTTGCGAGCGCGCGTTTACCATCGCGCAAAAGGAAGGCTTGCTTGCGCTGACAGCAAGCATCGAGGGCGAAGGGGAGGCTTCGGCCTTGATTGTCCTCTCGGGCGTTTACAGCGATGTTGTTGGGGACACGATAGACGTTACGCTTGGCGAAACGACCGTCGAAGCCGCGATCGAGGAATCGGATGGCGTTTTCTGGGCCGCTTGCTCGTTCGACGGAATCGCGCCGGGGACTTATACGGTCAAAGCCAGTTTCGAAAACGGGAACTACCTCGTTGCGGACGCTTCCACAACGCTGGATATGCCGCCACTAAGTCCTGATGTGCAGGTGAAGATCGTCGGCGATTTGAACAAGGTCTATGATGGCGAACCTGTCGACGACCCCGAAGTTGAGGCGACTGCCGGGGCCGACGTGGCGTTTGCGTACACGCCGGGCCAATCCAGGCCGACTGAGCCTGGCGTGTACCTCGTCACCGCGACGGCGACGCTCGACGGTGCCTCGGCGAGCGACACACGCTTGTTCCTCATCCGCAAATGCCCTGTTGCGCTGACCGTCGACGTATCGGACAAGGAATACGACGGCCAGCCCGCAACGGTGAGCACAACGGTCAAAGCCGAGAACGGCAAGCCGGTCGATCAGGCTCAGGCAATCCATCTTTCCTACTACAAGGTGCAGGACGACGGCACACTTGGCGACAAGCTCGATTCGGCTCCGGTGGATGTTGGGAACTACCGCGTGGTGGCTTCCACGCCCGGCAGCTCGCATTATCGCGCCGCTGAGGCAAGTGCTGCGTTTGCCATCCTCGACAAGCCGGTGCCGTTCCTCTTCGCCGACATGCCCGAAAGACTCGTGTACGACGCTCAGGCCGCCGACGATCCTCTTGTGTGGTGCTATTCCGATGAAGATGCGGTTATCACCTACTACGACAAGGATGGCAACGCGCTCGACGGCGCCCCCACAGACGCTGGAAGCTACAGCGTGGAGGCAAGCGTGCCCGAAACCGCGAAATACCGCGCCGTGACAAGCGGGAAGATACCCTTCGTCATCCTTCCCCGTCCTGCGGCCCTTGCCATTTCCGCTGTCGGCGACCAGTCGACGGAAGGCGCAGAGGTGGTCGTGACGATCGTCGGCGCGCTGACAGACGTCGTGGGCAAATCCGTCGACATCGATGTCGCGTACGACGATCCCCATGCCATGAGCGCCCAAGATGCAGGCGAAGCCCGTCTCGGCATGCAAGCCGCTGCCACCATCCAGGCGTCGATTGAAAACGTCGAAGGATCGCTTGTCGCAACGCACAAGTTCGACTATGTCGGCGCCGGCGCCTACGAGGTGACGGCCAGCTATTCGGGCGACCCGAACTATGTCGTGAAGGCTGCCGCCGAGCATTTCGACAAGCGGATGAGGGGATATCGCATCGCTGCCGAGGATAAGACGGTCACGTTCGGCGCTGCGCCGTTCGCCGTTCAGGCTGAAGTGTGGGACAGCAGCGGGACGAAGATCGTAGATCCCGTCCTGGCGTATTCCCAGGTCTCAAGCGATGACCTCCCGATGGTGAGCGAGGATGCTGCCGTGCTTGGCGATGGCGGCAGCGTGAGCGTGCAAAACGCCGGCATCTCGGCAATACGCGTGGATGTGGCTGGGGACGGCACGCATGAAGGCAATTTCGACTATGCTGTGATAACCGTCGAGAGGGCGCCGCTGTCCCTGAGCGTGACGGCTCAGGGCAAAATCGCTGACGGCACGCCAGCCGAAGTAGCCTACTCCGTGGACGATGCGGCGTACCCCGCGCCGTACAGCGGCGATATCGCGCTCACCTACTTCCGCGAAAGCGCCGGCGTGCGCACGCAGCTTGACGCAGCGCCGATCGAGGCTGGGTCTTATGTGGTCGTGGCCACGGCGGCGGGCGACAGGAACTACAACGCCGCCGTTGCCGAGGCGAGTTTCACGAGTCAGGATTCGAGTGATCCGGACAACCCTGACAATCCCGACAACCCGGACAATCCTGACAACCCGGACAAACCAGACACGAAGCCCACGCCCAGCAACAACCCGGGTGGCAAAAATGACGGTACGAGCGCGCCGCGGACAAGTGACAATGTGGTAATTTGGCCTCTGATTGTTATTGCCGCGCTTGGATTCACGGTACTCGCATGCTCGGCGCACCGCGTGCGCGTGAAAAGCCGGCGAGATGACGAAAAGGACTGACAGGGTGATTGCGGCGTCCGAACAGGTGGCAACTGCACCCTTGATGCGAACAGTGGCGGCGAATGAGAAAAGGGGAGACCGATGCGATTGCTAGAGTTGAAATGCCCTGGTTGCGGCGCAGTTGTCGACCAGAAGATCACGAGCAGGGTGGTGACGTGCGAGTATTGCGGTTCGCGATTCGCGCTGGAAGGCGACGAGGCCGAGGCATTCATCGAGAGCAATGACGATAGCTTTGAAGAAGGCGAGGATCGCGAAGCGCCCTCTTCCATGGCGGGTTTCGCAGCCGACGCTTGCGAGGAATTCCTCGAGAACTTCGACAGCGGCGATAGGTTCGAGAGCACGCAGAAGATCCTGAACGGTTTGGGCGTGGGCGATGAGGACGTCTACCTCATCCACGACGACACGCTGTTCAAAAGCGGGAAGAACGGCTTCGCAATTACCGCAGACGGCTTGTACGTTCGCGATTTGGGCGGGGAGGCGCTCTTCTACGATTGGGATACGTTCGCCGATTTGGAAGAGCCCGAAGCTGATAATGGGTACGTCACATGCGGCGATGACATCGTCTGCTATTTCACTGCGGACAGCGATGTGCTATCCGCGCTGAAGAAACTGTACAAGAAGCTGTACAAGCACGCGAACAACGGCTAGACGACCGTGCTGTTTGCGGTGTTCTTGCCAGGCGATGCGAGTTGCCGTTTCGAGGTGAGCCGCCGAGCCGAAGCCTCCTGGCGTCGGGGTGGCGTTCAAGCTCGAGGGCCGGTGCGTCCACATAGAAAGTGAAGCAGGTTGGAAGCTGGTATGCACAACAACGGAGCCAAGCGGCATGCCTTGCACGGCGATGGCGCCTTGTCGGGCGGACATGCTTCCTTCGGGAGCCACGCCGACCTTCGCCAGGAAGTTGCGCGGCTCGAGGATGCTTGCGAGGCGGCGTACAACCAGAGCGTTGTCTACGGCCGCATCGCCCATGCCCTGGCTCAAGATTGCGTCGACCTTTTCTATGTCAACATGGACACCGACGAGTACGTGGAATACCACACCGATGACGAGCACAGCTTGCTCACCGAGCGCAGGCGGGGTTCGGATTTCTTCGAGAGTTGCAAGCGCGAGGCGGAGCTGTACGTGCACGAAGAGGATCGTGCTGCTTTCGTTGCGGCCATGAACAGGGAATTCCTGTCAAAGATGCTAAGCCGATCCAAGACATTCGAGATGTCTTATTGCAGGATAGTTGACGGACGGCCCTTCTTCGTGAACATGAAAGTCTCCCGAATGGAAGACGATCCGCGTTTTGTGGTCATAGCCGTGACCGACGTCGACGAGCTCGTGAGAAGGCGTCGTGCGGAAGAGCGGATGCAGGAGGAGCGCTTCGAGCGCATGCGCTCCATCGCCAACGTCGACGCCTTGACGGGCGTCAAGAACAAGCATGCGTATCTGGAAGTGGAAGCGCAAATGGATCGCCAGATCGCAGAGCACACTGTGCCGCCTTTTGCCATCGTGGTGCTCGATGTGAACGACCTGAAGAAAATCAACGATACCGCCGGGCATCATGCGGGGGACGAGTTGATCCAAGACGCATGCAAGACGATTTGCGACATTTTCAAGCACAGCCCCGTTTTCCGCATCGGCGGCGACGAGTTTGCAGTCATCGCACAAGGAGACGATTACACGCATCTCGAAGAGCGGCTTGGCGCAATGCGAAGCCGCAACGCGCAGGCGTTGCGATGCGATGGGCCCACCATCGCATGCGGAACGGCATGGTTCAGAGACGACACCTGCGTGGCCACGGTATTCGATCGCGCAGACCGTAACATGTACCAGAACAAGAGCCGGATGAAGTCGGGCGGAGTGTGACAGGCGAGCTTCAGCGTTCCTGAAGCTTAATCTGCCATGAACGAATTCAAAGCATCGGGCATTCCCGATGTGAAAAGATCCTCATACGCGGCAGCGCTTGCTTTGACACCGTCGGTTTTACGGCAAGCTGGCTATCACTTGGTCGATCTCGATATCAATTAGCAAAGAGCGATCGCGAATCGCGTCGTTGCGTGCGGGCATGCTGGGGATAGAAGCGTGGTCGCGCGACTCCCTTTCAGGTGATTTCTGTCAACCGGGAACGTCAAAAGCGTGGGGACATGGTGGCATGGGTGGCGACGCTCCTCGCGGATAATGCCGAATCAATCGCGAGGCCAGGTGGCCGACGCGGATTGTATGAACGCGTAAAGGGAGACGCCATGACGGGCTACGGAATGCAATTGGAACCATCGCGCGCTGACGCGTGGGATGAATCGGGCGAGCTGATTCAACGGCGGTCGAAGCAAAGGATCCTCACAGCGGCCTTGGCCCTTTTGTGCCTCGCGCTTCTCGTCCTGTGCGCTTCAGCTGCGCTGAGCGCAACAAGGGCAAAGGGTGACACGGGCACTTACATCATCCCCCAAGGCAGCATGACGAGCGCCGAAGCGCAGGCGATGCTCGACGAGCAAGTCGAAGCAAGTCGCATCACGGTGTCGATTGCCCCGGTCATGCGCTTGGGAAACGACGGTTTGCTGCGTGCGAACTTCATCGTCGAGAAACCGAACAACGGCTTGTCCGAACGGCTTGAAATCGAGCAGGACGGGCGGGTTGTCTACGCATCTGGCGCAGTCGATCCCGGATTTGCAATCGAATGGTGCCAAACGGCAGGCGCCCACATCGGCCCTGCTATCGCAACGGTGTACGCCCTCGACGGCAATGGCGACGATAGTGGCAATCCCATCTCGGTCGAGGTCGAGATAGTCGCCGATTGACATGGCGACAGCGCTGATCGGCAGCGCGTCAACCCATCACCCAGGTCGCAGCAAACGGCTGCGTCCGCGAAGAGCAAAGGAGCTCGAGCATGAAACAAGAATGCAGCATCACCAAGCCTTCCGCATGCAAACGGGTTGCCGCCCTCATTGCGGCAGGAGCGTTGGCGGCATCCTGCATGGGCGTGCCGATGGCGTTTGCCGCCGAAATCACCCCCAGCGCCGGCGGGCAGACGGGAACGGGCGCAACCGAAGTCACCATCCAGCTCAAGAACGCGGCGACCGAGGCCGGCGGTGCGGGAACCGAAGGCAACCCCGACGCCGACCACGATGGATACGGCGACAACATCGCCTTCAGCGTCCCCACATCGATCAACTTCGTCGCCGACGGCGCGGGCAAGCTTTCCGGTCCGACCAATGCTGCCATCGAGAACCACTCGAAGTTTTCGATCCATGCATCGTCGCTGAAGGTCGATGCCGCATCCGGCTGGAACATCGTTTCTGACGCATCGGCTGCCACGCAGGCGAACGCTATTGACTTCCAGGTTGGCCCCACAACAGACATGCTCGATGCCTCCGCGTATCTCTCGAAGACAGCTGTTTCTGCGCCGGCGGCATGGAACATGGCCGCCAACACCGGTACGGTTGCCCTCGACACTGCGGGCGACATAAACAACGTGACAAGCGACATCACTGCTCAGACGAAGGTCGCCACCTTGCATTGGTACGTCACGCCCGGCGCAGCCTCGTAGGGTTGATTGCCGGATAGAGGTAGTGCGGGCGGGACGTATGGTGCCCCGCCCGCCGTGGAGGGAAGGTTGTCATGAGCCGCAGCCACATGAATAAGGCAGCAGGCGCCATCGCTCATGCCGTCGCCTATGTGCTTGTGCTTTGCATCGGCGTTTTCGGAATCTGCACGCCTCATAACGCGTTTGCGGTAGGAGGCGATACGAGCCAGCCCCGCAATCTGGCGCCGGCCGGCGTGACGGTGCAGTCGGTTTCGAACGTGGCCAATTTCGCCGTGTACAGCGAGGCAGATCACAGCCTGACGTTCCTGTACAGCGAAAGCGCGCCCACGACCGCATCGTTTGGGAAGGAAGTCACCGCCGTCTACGATGGCTACGCGAGCAAGGGGTGGGCCGTAACCAGATACGAGCGCGTCGATTTGGTTCCCTGGTGGGATTACATGCGGCAAATCCAGTCGGTGACGTTCAGGGATGTGACCAGGCCGGCGAGCGTGGCGTTCTGGTTTTGCCAAGCCAGCAACGAGGCGTTCACGTCAATCGACTGCACGAACCTCGATCTGAGCAACGCCGTCGATGCGCGGAGCATGTTCTTCAACTGCAAATACCTCGAATCTATCGACACCTCGTCGTGGGACACGTCGAACATCACGTGCATGGCGAGCATGTTCCAGCGATGCTCGAGCCTGACGGATGTCGACATCTCCCATTTCGACACGCATAACGTCGAGACCATGGCGAGCATGTTCGCCTATTGCTCCAGCCTCACGTCGATCGACATCACCATGTTCAACACGTCAAAGGCGAACAACCTGGGCCGCATGTTTGACAACTGCACAGGTGCCGAGGTCATCAACGTTTCGGGGATTGACACCTCGAAGGCGTATCTGGGGTACATGTTCTACAACTGCCAAAGCGTTACGTACCTGGATCTCTCGAGTTTCGACACGGGCAAGACCACGTCGTTGGCCGGTCTATTCGGGAATTGCTCCAGCTTGACCACCATTGTTCTGGGCGAGGAATTCGATTTCTTCGGGAAAGGGATGAT
>CADAKR010000024.1 GCA_902788545.1 uncultured Coriobacteriaceae bacterium | reverse complement strand
CACCCTGGGTTTCCATAGGGGCAATCATACCGCAACCCGTTCGCTCTGGCTGAGGGCAGGGCAACCGCGATGGATTCGGCGAGCCGCCCCGTCCCAGGTGCGTTGCTTACGGCAGCTTGGCGGTTTGGCAGCTTGGCGGTTTTGGCGGTTTACTTCGCGAAGGTGCCGGTCTTCTCGTCGTAGGTGAGGGGTTGAGTGAGGTAAGACTTCTGCTGCATCCAGGCGAGGACCGGGTCGACCATGGCGGAAGTGGGACGCTGCACGGTCGGGTAGGTGCTAATGGGGTACGTATCGGCGATTTCGACCGGCAGGTTCGCGTGCTCGATCAGCGTCTCGCGATAGGACTCGGGGTCTTTGTTGACGTTGGCGGCGGCTTCGTCCCACACGGCCTTGAGGGTCTCGATCTGCTCGGGACGGCCGGATTCCGACAAAACGGAGCTGCGCACGATCATGACCGACTGCGAAAGATTTTCGCCCTTCGTGTCGTCGGCGATAAGCTTGCAGCCGCTTGCCTCGCCGAGCGCCAGCAACGTGCCGGGCAGCGCGGCGGCAGCCACTTCGCCCGAAGCCATGGCCTGGTAGCGCACGGGAAGCTTCTGCAGCTCCTCGACGATGATCTGGTCGTCGGGCACGCCTGCGCCCTCCATCAGCTTGTCCATGACGTATTCCAGGATGGTGTTGCTGCCCACGCCGATGGGAACGCCCGCCAAGTCGTTGAGCGTGGCGATTTTGCTGTTGGGGCCCACCATGATGCCGAAACGGCCCTGGTCGGCGGTCGTGCCGAGCGTGACCCACTCCATCTGCACGTCGATGCCGCTTGCGAACATGCTGGCCGTGACCATGATATCGGTCATGGCCAGGTCGACTTCGCCCGATGCCACGCCGGCGATCAGCTCGGTCGCCGATTGGAAGGGGGTGATGGCGGCTTTGACGCCGTGCTTGTCGTAGAGGCCGTCTTTCTCGGCGGCCCACAGGGGCAGGAGGTCCTCGGTTGCGAGCGTGCCGATGACGAGGGGCATGTTGTCGGCGGTCCGGGGCGTGCTGGCAGAGGCGCTTGCTGCAGCTGAGCTGGCAGAGCCGCTAGCGGATGCAGAGGCGCTTCCCGATCCGCCGCTCGCGCAACCGGCTAGCACGGCCAGGCCGAACAGGCTCGTCGATCCCAGGAATGTGCGTCGTGTGATGTTCATGGCTTTGCTCGCTTTCACGTTCTTTGAATTGGACGTTTTGCTTCGAGCCGAACGTCCGGATTTACTTTATGTGGCCGAGGAAATCCTTCGTGCGGTCGTGCTGGGGGTTGTCGAAAACCTCGGCAGGCGTGCCTTCCTCGACGATGACGCCGCCTTCCATGAAGATGACGCGATCGGCGACTTCGCGTGCGAAACCCATCTCGTGCGTGACGACAACCATGGTCATGCCGCCTTCGGCCAAGCTGCGCATGACGTCCAGCACGCCGCGAACCAACTCGGGGTCGAGCGCGGAAGTGGCCTCGTCGAAGAGCATGACATGCGGATCCATGGCCAGCGCGCGGGCGATGGCGACGCGCTGTTGCTGACCGCCGGACAGCTGGTCGGGCAGGAAATCGGCGCGATCGGCCAAGCCCACGCGGTCGAGCTGCTCGAGGGCGACGCGCTCAGCTTCCTCGGCGCTGCGTTTCAGCACCTTGCGCTGAGCCAGCATGACGTTCTTCTTCGCGCTGAGGTGCGGGAAGAGGTTGAACTGCTGGAACACCATGCCGACGTGTTCGCGCAGCTTGTCGATATTGGTGTTCGGGCCGGTGATTTCCTGGCCCTCGATGAAGATATGGCCGCCGGTCGGCTTTTCCAGCAGGTTGATGCAGCGCAACATCGTTGACTTGCCCGAGCCCGACGGGCCGAGCACGACGACGACCTCGCCGCGCTTCACGTCAACGTTCACATCGCGCAGCACCTCGGTATCGCCGAACGATTTCGAGAGATGCTGAATGCTGACCATTATGTCGTCGCTCGACGCGTTCGTTGGTTGCTCTTCAACCACAGTGGTTCCTTTCGCGAAATGTCAACGACCATTCTAATACATGCGAAACCTGGGCGTTTGCCTCAGGGGCGGACGTCCACCTCAGGGGCAAACGTCCGGGTTTCGGTAGAATGGGGGCATGGATGCTTTAGCGCATGACATGCACTGCCATTTGGCATTCGTGACAAATGGCGAGGAGCTGGCAGCCGACGCACAGGCGGCTGGAACGCTGCTGTTCGCGAACACGGTGACGGTGGACGAATACGAGACGACGCGGCAACGGTTTGCGGCGTTTGAGAACGTGCGCGTGGGACTGGGCACTCACCCTTGGTGGGTGGACGACGCGTTTAATGCCGACCGGTTCGAGCAGCTGGCAGCTGACGAGCGGTTTATCGGGGAAGTCGGACTTGACCTGGGACGGCGGCATGAAGAGAACCGGCAGGCGCAGCTTGATGCGTTCGCGGCAATCGCACGCGTATGCGCACAGCAAGGCGGCAAGGTGATTTCGCTTCACGCCGTGCATGCGGCCAAGGAAGTACTCGAGGCCTTGGAGCGGTCGGGGGCGCTGGGAGCGTGCACATGCCTGTTCCATTGGTTCACCGGGCCTTCCGACCTGCTGAAGCGCGCTGTTTTGACGGGCTGTTACTTCTCCGTCGGGCCGCGCATGCTAGCCACCGGAAAGGGCCGCGAGTACGTGAAGGCGATTCCCGCCGCGCAAATGCTGCTGGAAACCGATGCGCCGCCGGGGCAAGGAGTCGCCTACTCGTACGCGGAGCTGCAACGAGAACTGGAATCGGCCGCTAACGGGATTGCGGCGATCAAGGGCGAAGAATCGCTTGCCGTGATCGAGCAAAACGCGCGCAACCTGCTCGTGTAATCGGGCGTTTCGTTTCGAGCCGGACGTACGGCTCGAAGCAGAGCGTCCGGGTTTAGTCGGTGTAGCCTTCGGGATTGTGGGATTGCCAGTTCCAGCTATCGGCACACATCTGGGCGATATCGTACTTGGCCTCCCAGCCGAGGATCTCTTTCGCACGGGTGGCATCGGCCCAGGAAGCGGGCAGGTCGCCGGGGCGGCGCGGGTCGATGACGTAGGGAATCTCGTGGCCGCACGCATCCGAGAACGCGCGGATGATCTCCAGCACCGAGGTGCCCTTCCCCGTTCCCAAGTTGAAGATTTCCACACTGGGCTCGGGTTGCGCCAGCATCCACTCCAAAGCCGCCACATGGCCGGCGGCCAAATCCATCACGTGGATGTAATCGCGCTCGCCCGTGCCATCGGCCGTGGGGTAGTCGTTGCCGAACACGTGCACGCACTCGCGACGCCCGACCGCCACTTGCGCCACGTAGGGCAGCAGGTTGTTGGGAATGCCGCGTGGATCCTCGCCCATCAGGCCCGACGGGTGCGCGCCGATCGGGTTGAAGTAGCGCAGCAGCATGACGTTCCACGTGGGATCGGCTGTGTGCAGGTCGGTCAGGATCTCCTCGATCATCCACTTCGTCCAGCCGTACGGATTCGACGCGGGAAGCTTTTGCATGGTTTCAACGTAAGGCACGGGGTTTTCGCCATACACGGTGGCCGAGCTGCTGAAGATGATGGTCTTGCAGCCATGCGCGCGCATCGTCTCGCACAGGACCAGCGTGCCGTTGATGTTGTTCTCGTAGTACTCGAGCGGCTTTTCGACCGACTCGCCCACCGCTTTCAGGCCGGCGAAGTGAATGACGGCCTGGATGCCGGGCTCGGCTTCGAACAGGGCGTTCATGCCGTCGCGGTCGCGCATGTCGACCTCGTGGAAGCGCGGGCGCGTGCCGGTGATGCGCTCGATGCGGTTAAGCGGCTCGAGCTTCGAGTTGCTGAGGTTGTCGGCGATCACCACGTCGTAACCGTGCTCGATGAGCTCGACAACCGTATGCGAGCCGATGAAGCCGGTGCCGCCGGTTATCAGGATTGTCTGCGCCATGTTGTGCCGCCCCTCGTGTTCTTGCTGGATTATCGGACGTTTAGCTTCGAGCCGGACGTCCAGCTCGAAGCTAAACGTCCGGTTTTGGTTGGATTGCAGTGGCTTACGTCTGCCCCTCGCCTATTCCTCGCCTGAGCCGCCATCGTCGTAGTACTCTTCTTCGTAGTACGTTTCGCCGCCACCGGTGCTGGGAGGCCCGTACGCGCCGCCGGCATTCGCGATATCCGTGCCGATGCTCGACTGCGTGAGCGGCTGGCTGACATCGCCGCCGGACAAGAAGATCTGCATGAGCTCGTTCATGGCCGCCGTGTCGGCGATGACGTACGACACCTCGCCGATGTAGGCCGGCTGAGATGGCAGCGTGGTCGACTTCACTTCCAGCGGATGTTCGCGCACGTCGGTGTGGCGCACGATGTCGGCTAGCGAGTAAATCCAGTCGAAGTCGATGGCCGAGTCGGTCGTGAGGAAGTTCGTCGACGCCTTCACGATGCCCATGAGCTCTGTGGCGGGGGTGTTGATGACGCGCTCGACAATGCCCATGATCACCTTGCGCTGGTTGACCTGGCGGGTGTAGTCGCCATCGACGTAATCGCGGTTGCGCGCCAGCGTGAGCGCCTCGTAGCCGTTGAGGTGCTGGTCGCCTTCCTCGATCACCACAAGGCCAGCCTTGTAATTGTCGATGCGCTCGTCAACGTGGACGTCGATGCCGCCAATAGCGTCGACCAGGCCCTCGAGCCCGTCGAAATTGATGCAGGCATAGTGGTCGATATCAACACCGGTTAGGTCCTTGACCGCGGAAATCACGCCCGCCGGCCCGCCGTAGTAGTACGCCGCGTTGATCTTGGCAGTGCCAACACCCGGCAGCTGAACCATCGTATCGCGCGGGATGGAGACCATCGAAACGAGCTTGTTCGGGGCGTCGACGCGCACAAGGATGATGGTATCGGCGCGAGCCCCCTCAACATCGGGGTCCCAATCGCGCTCGTCGGTGCCGATAAGCAACATGGTAAACGGTTCGTCGAAGCTGGTCGAGCCGGTCAGCTGCTCGTCGATCGCCTCCATGGTTTCCTTGTCCATGTTATGCAAATCGGCGTTGACCTCAGCTTTGCGCATTTCCTTGGAGATGAAGAAGATGGCGCCGGCGATACCGGCAATGAGCGCGATGACGAGAACCGCGATGCCGATCTTCTTGCCAGTGGACATGCCCTGCGGGGCAGCGTTGTAGCTGGCGCCGGCGCGGGCGTACTGCGCGTAGGCATTGGCGCCCTGGGGCTGACCTTGACGGCCCCCGCGGCGCTGGTTTTGAGAAGCCGGCACGAACCCGCCCTGAGCAGGCATGTTTTGCGGCACCTGGCGCTGAGGCTGGGGTTGGGGCTGGCGCTGTTGGCGCTGCTGCTGGTATTGTTGCCGCTGATATTGCTCGTACTGCTGCTGGTATTGCTCTCTTGTCAAAGGCTGGGGCTGGGACTGAGGCTGCTGAGACGGTTGGGGCTGGGGCTGCCGGCGCGGCTGCTCCTGCGCTCCCCTTTCCGCCGTATAATCGTCGTAGCCGTGCTGATTATCGTTGTCCGCCATGCGAAACTCCCCCGAAATCGGTCGCGTTTTGGTGGTTCGTTTGCAAGCACAAATTCTAGCATCGTGCACAAATCGTCACAGAAACGAGAAAGGGAATCCGCAAATAGTATGAAAACCTGTAACCAACTGGGGAAAGTGCTCGGCGACAACGTGGGGCGGTTACGCGCGGAGCAGGACCTGACCGTAACGCAGCTTTCGCGCATGAGCGGCATCAGCCGGCCGACGCTCTACAAAATCGAAAACGGATTGTCTGACGTGCCAATTTCGTTTGCGGAAAGGCTTGCCGATGTGTTGTGCGTCGAGGCGTACGCGCTATTCGTGCCGCGGCAGAAATAGCGGCGCTGCAACCCGGACGTTTGGCTTCGAGCCGGACGTCCGCCTCTGAGGCAAACGTCCAGGTTTGAGCGGGCGATTGCCTAGGACATGAGCTGGGTGGCAGCTTGCTCGAGATCGACAAGGAGCTGCTCGGCCTCGGGGCGCGTGGGGCGCGTGGCGAACAGGTAGGCCTTCACCTTGGGCTCGGTGCCGCTGGGGCGGATGATCACCTTGTTGCCACCTTCCAGGCCGAATTCGACCACGTTGGCAGGCGGCAGGCCGTTCACGCCAGACGCGTAATCGACGACGCCTTCCACCTTGCAACCGGCAAAATCGGTTGGCGGCGTTACGCGCAAGCCATCCATCAGGGCCTTCATCTTCTCGCCGCCCTCGACGCCGGGGAAGGTGAACGAAAGCGTCTTGTTCAGGTAGTAGCCGTGCTGCTCGTAGAGCGCGCGCATGGCGTCGGCTAGGTTCATGCCCTGGGCGCGGTAGTACTGCGCCATCTGGCAAATGAGCATGCTGGCGTCGACGGCGTCCTTGTCGCGCACGTGCGTGCCGTTCAGGTAGCCGTAACTTTCCTCGAAGCCGAACAGGTAGCGATCGGGCCGGCCTTCGGCTTCCAGCTCGGCGATGACGCCGCCGATGTACTTGAAACCGGTCAGAACGCGGCGCACCTCGAAGCCGTACTCGGCAGCGATGGCATCGACCATGACCGATGACACGATGGTGGTGACGGCCACTTTCTCGCTCATCTCCTCGGGCGAGGCGCCTTCAGCGGTCAGGCGCGCGCAGTAATCGAGCAGCAGCACGCCCATCTCGTTGCCGGTGATCAGCGTGTAGTCGTCGCCGTCCTTTACGGCAGTGCCCACGCGGTCGGCATCGGGGTCGGTCGCCAGCAGCAGGTCGGGATGCACCTGCTCGCACAAATCGATGCCCTTCTGCAGTGCCTCGCGGATCTCGGGGTTGGGGTACGGGCACGTCGGGAAGTTTCCGTCCGGCTCGGCTTGCTCGGGCACGACCGTGATATCGGTGATGCCCACGCGCTCCAAGATGCGGCTGACGCATTCCATTCCCGTGCCGTTCAGCGGCGTGTAAACGAGTTTCAGCGAAACGTCGTTGGCCTCGTCGCCGGCAACGGCAACCGAGCATGCCTCCACTGCGTCGATGTAGCGGTCGATGACCTCGTCGGGCACCCACGCGATCCGGCCGTCGGCGAGCGCCTCCTCGAACGGCACGCGCTTGACATCGGCAAACGTGTCGGTCTTGGCGATGGCGGCGCTGATGGCGTCGGCAACTTCGGTGGCAATTTGGCAGCCCGTCTGGTCGTAAGCCTTGTAGCCGTTATACGGCGCGGGATTGTGGCTGGCCGTCATGTTCACGCCGCCCGCGCATTTCAGGTCGCGCACGCCCCAGCTGACAACCGGCGTGGGAACGATACGGTTGAACACGTAAGCCTTCACGCCGTTGGCGGCGAAGACCTCGGCAGTGCGGCGGACGAATTCCTCGCCTTTGATGCGGCTGTCGCGACCGATGACGACACTGGGGTTCGGGAAGGTGGCGACCAGATAGTCGGCAAAGCCCTGCGTGGCGCGTCCGACCGTGTGCACGTTCATGCGGCTCGTGCCCGCGCCGATGATGCCGCGCAAGCCGGCGGTGCCGAATTCCAGGTCGTTGTGGAAGGCCTCGATTGCCGCATGCTCGTCGGCCTGCAGGGCCTTCAACTCTTCTTGCAGGTCGGCCTCGGGAACGTTGTCAAGCCATTTCTCGAGCAGTTCGATTTCGCGGGTCATGAGCCTTCCCTCCTTTGGAATATGCCTGATGACATGATAATGCAAGGTGAGAGGCATGTTTCCGCGGAGCGCTCTCTTTGGCCCGAGCGATTCGCGTCGGGTGCAATTTCGTCGCAGTGCCGCTTGGATTTGGCTACAGTAGGGCCAAAATTTGGTTGCAGTAGTGCATTTTTCAGCCAACGCACGATTTTCATGGCAGCATTTGCGCTTACTGCAACGGGCTTTTCACATTACCCAAGGCTGTGAGCTGCGCAAACGTAAATCGCTCATCGCAGTAGCAGTGAAAACACGGGTTTTTTCGACGCAGTAAGGCCAAAACCCGCCATGAAATAGCAGCCGATACCGAATTGCACCCTTCTGCAACAGGAAACTGGCGTTAGCGCAACGAGGAATGACCGCTGTTGGCCTGTACTTCGATCTTTTGAGGGAGCGTATCGGATCGGCGATAGCGGAATTCGGGTGCGCCGGATTCGTGGCGGCAGGACCGATGTGCGCCTGGCTGGCGATGGCGGGGCGAAAAGACGCTAAATGCTAACTTGCAGCAGCTCGGAAGGGGTGGTGACGAGGCGCTGGGCACCTGCTTCCTGCAGTTCCACGGCGGGGCGGTAACCCCAGGTGACGCCGATGGGGAACGCACCGGCTGCGCGGGCAACTTGCATGTCGGTGGTGGAGTCGCCCACGTAGGCGGTCTCGGCGGGCTGCACGCCGAGCTGGCGCAGCATGTTCTGCAGGCCGCGCGGGTCGGGTTTGCGGGGGATGTCGGCGCACTCGCCGCGGGCGACGTCGAACACGCCCGGGAAATGGTGCGCGATGACCTCCTTCACGGCGGCATCGAACTTGTTGGACAACACGCCCAGCTTCACACCTTCCGCCTTCAGCTGCGCGAGCACTTCGGGAATGCCCTCGTAGGGCTTCGTCAACGCGTGGCCATACGTGGGATACAGCTCCCGCCAGCACAAGTAGGCCTCTTCCACCTGCTCTTCAGGCGCATCGGCTGGCGCGGCGCGACGCAGCAGCATGCGGCCGCCGTCGCCCACATAGCTGAGAATCTCGTCGGTTGTCCGTTGCGGCCATCCGCGCCGATCGAGCACCATGTTCGTCAGGCGCACCAGGTCGGGCAGCGTGTTGAGCAGCGTGCCGTCGAGGTCGAATATGTACGCAGCGTAGGTCATGAGCTCCTCAAAAACAAACAGGCGCCGTTTCCAGCGCCTGAATATTTCGTGGTGCGGGTGAAGGGACTTGAACCCCCATGGGGCGAACCCCATACGGACCTGAACCGTACGCGTCTGCCAATTCCGCCACACCCGCATGGCTCGTAAAACGAGCGAGGAAGATGATAACCCAGCACATCAGGGCATGCAAGGAATATTTTCACAATTCGTCACATATTCGTGCAGAGCCGTGAAAAGAACGTTATCATTGCGAGTGCTACGCGGGCATCGCCAAGTGGTAAGGCCCCAGCTTCCCAAGCTGGTATTCGCGGGTTCGAGTCCCGTTGCCCGCTCCAGAAAACTGAAAGCCGCTCTGATGGGCGGCTTTTGTGCTGTTAAATCCCGAGGAATTTCCGGCCATGTATCAGGGCGTACTGGACGCCGTAGCACGCGGTGAACTCTCGGAGGATCGTATCGACGAGGCGCTCGGCCGCGTGTTGCTCGCAAAGGCTGCGCTTTAGCAAAATCACGCATCAAAACGACAGTTCGCCAATTTGCAGTCATAACTCGTACATCAAAGGCGTTTTCTTGCATTTCTAATAGTTCGTGCTGGAATACGGGCTTGATGTACGAGTTTGGCGCCTGTTTTGCTGGAATGCGCCGTACATGTACGTCGTTTTCTAGCAGCAGGTCGTACATCAAGGCAATATTCCAACATGAAAAACTTGAGATGCTAGAAAATGACCCTGATGTACGACCTGCTGCTAAAAACCGAGCCTTGTGCACGGCGGGCCGCCGAAACACTTGTAGGGCCGATTGTTTCGCCCAGGGCCACACGTGTAGCCCTGGGCAAAGGGCGTGATTTAGAAGATGCGGACGCGCAGGACGTTTTCGCGGGCGGACATCTTGTCGTAGGCGTCGTCGCCGACTTGGTCGTCGATGTCGATGACGGCATAGGCGTAATCGCCGCGCGACTTCGACACCATGTTGGCCACGTTGTGGCCATGATCGGCGAGCGCCTCGGTGATGCCGTTGATCACGCCGGGCACGTTGCGGTGCAGCACGGTGATGCGCTGGCCGATTGCGCGCTTGGGGCCCATGTCGACGGCTGGGAAGTTCACCGAATTGGTGATGTTGCCGTTCTCGATGAAGTCGACGATCTCGTGAACGGCCATGACGGCGCAATTCTCTTCCGCCTCGGCGGTTGAAGCGCCCAGGTGCGGGATGACGATTGCGTTCTTCGCGCTCATGAGGGGCTGGGTGGCGAAATCGGTGACGTAGCGGCAGCTTGTCGGCGTTGAGCGCCTCGATGAGGGCAGCCTCGTCGACGAGCGTGTCGCGCGAGAAGTTCAGCAGCACGGCGTCGTCCTTCATCGCGGCAATCTGGCTGGCGCCGATCATGCCCTTCGTGGAATCCATCGCGGGGACGTGGATAGTGATGTAGTCGCACTGCGCGCACAGCTCGTCGAGGTTGGTCGTATGCTGCACGCGGTTGGAGATACGCCAGGCGGCGGCGACGGAAACGTACGGATCGTAGCCGATGACCTCCATGCCCAGATCGATTGCCGCGTTGGCCACGAGCGCGCCGATGGCGCCCAGGCCCACGACGCCGAGCTTCTTGCCGAGGATCTCGCGACCGGCAAATGCCTTCTTCGCCTTTTCGGCCGACTTGCCGATGGCGGGGTCGTCGGCGTTTTCGCGGCACCAGATGGCGCCGTCGATGATGCCGCGGCTGCCGAGCAGCATGCCGGCGATGACGAGCTCCTTCACGGCATTGGCATTGGCGCCGGGGGTGTTGAAGACGACGATGCCCTCATCGGCGCAACGATCGAGCGGAATGTTGTTCACACCGGCGCCGGCGCGCGCAATGGCCAGCAGGCTGGGCGGGAACTCGGTCTCGTGCAGCTGGGCGCTGCGAACGAGGACGCCGTCGGCTTGCGCGAGGTCGTCGACGAGCTCGTAGCCGGCGGGCAGCTGGTCGGTGCCCTTCTTCGAGATGTTGTTGAGGCAGTGGATGCGCGGCATGTCGGTCCTTTCGCTTGTACGCTTGGTCAATCGCTTTGATGAGCGTGCCTATTATAGTACCGCGCGCGGGGGTGCGGTTAAGGATGTGTAACATCGAGGGAGGTTCGATGGTGCATTTTCGGGGAGAGCGCGACGGGGGCGCTGTCCGTTGCTGCATTCCGTATAATGGCGGGCATGACTGAACAACGCAGACGCATGACATACGAACAGCAGCGGGCGCTGCGCGAGCAGGAGAAACTGCGGAACCAGCGCGTGGCAACGCAGCAGGAACGCCAGGTGCGGCAACGCCAGCAGCAAGCCGAGCAGGCCGAGCGCATGGCGCAGCGGCGGGCTCAGCAGCATGCCAAGGATGCCGAGCGCCAAGCGCGGCGCGGACGAGTTGCGGCAGATGAGAACGTCGAGCACACAGCCGACCGGTACACGGCCGACAAGTACGGTTCGGCGGCGAGCTCGCGCGGGACAAACGGCAGCGGAGCGCGGCGACAGGGCGCCCATCGGGCTGCTTCCCGCCAGGCGGCTTCCGGACGCACGGCCGGGCGCGCAGCCGGGCGCACGGCTGAAGACCGCACCACGCGGGCGCAGTTCTCCCGGCAAAACTACGGCGGCGAAACGACGGCGCGGCGGATTCCCATCTTCAAGATCGGCGTGGCGATCGTGCTGCTTTTGGCTGTCGTGCTGGGCGTGAAGCTGTGCTCGGCGATGACCCCGATCAACGTGACCGTGAACGGCACGCAGTACGAGCTGCGCGGCGCGAAGAACATGGGGGCGGCCATCAAGGCAAGCGGGCTGCCAATCAATCCCGGCGACCTCATCTCGCTGAACGGCAACGTGCTGGAAAAGAGCAAGGGCGATCCGTTCTTCGCGACGATCAATGAAAACGTGGAAACCGCCGACCCGAATTTCGGGCTGCACGATGGCGACGTGCTGACCTTGACCGACGGCAAGGACATCGTCGAAGAGTACGACGCGGTGGAATCGTCCATCCCGTTCGGGGCGAGCATTGTGGGCGTCGGCGCCATTCACAAGTTCGAGGGGGGCACCGAGGGCACGCTGGAGACACGGACCGGGCGCGTGTCGGGCGAAACCGTTGAGAAGCGCGTGACCGACCCGAAGAACGCGACCTGCACCGAGTACAACTTGAACACGGGCGCAAACAAGGTCGTTGCGTTCACGTTCGATGACGGGCCGTCGAGCGACTACACGGCGGCGGTGCTGGACATCTTGAAGCAAAACGACGCGAAGGGCACGTTCTTCGTGATCGGCCAGAACGTCGAGGAGTATCCGGACCTGGTCGCGCGCGAGGCGGCCGAGGGGCATCAGGTGTGCACGCACTCGTACGACCACGCCGACCCCGTGGGCGGCACCGACATCGGACTGATGAGCCCCGAGGGACAGGTCGACGAGATCGTGCGCGGCATGAAGACGATCACCGACGTGATCGGCGGCGAGGCGTCGCGCGTGGTGCGCATGCCCGGCGGCAACATGAACGACGGCATGGTGTTGAACCTGTACCCGTACGTGGACTACGAGATCGGATGGAACGTCGACACCGCGGACTGGACGCTTCCCGGCGCCGAGGCGATTTACCAGGAGATGATCTCCGTGCAGCCAGGCGACATCCTGCTGTGCCATGACGGCGGCGGCGACCGTTCGCAAACGGTCGAGGCGCTGCAACGCGCCATGCCGTACCTGAAGTCGAAAGGCTTCACGTTCGTGACCATGGACGAGATCCTGCAATACCCGGCAAGCGCATAAGCATTGGACGTTTGCCTCAGAGGCGGACGTCACCTCTGAGGCAAACGTCCAAGACGATGTTGTAGGGCGAGAAAGGTTGTGGGTGAAAGCGGCTGAGTGGTTCGCGCGAGTGGCGTTTGCGGCGGTGTTCGTCGTGAACGTGATGTGCGCGGTGCAATTCGTGGTCGAGCCTGCAGCGTTCGCGGGGGCTTACGAGCTGGCTGGTGCCGGGGTGGCCGGCGAGGCAGCCGTGCGCGGCATCGGCATCGCGTTTCTGATGTGGAACGCAACCTATCCCGCATTCATCGTGGCGCCTTCGCGTTTCCGCGTTCTGGGCTGGGTGATCTTGGCGCAGCAAGCCATCGGGCTGGTCGGCGAATCGCTGCTTTTGGCCGGGCTGCCTGCAGGCCATGACGTGCTGGCGGCTTCGGTCGTGCGCTTCATAGCCTTCGATGGCGCCGGGCTCGTGCTCATGGGCGTGGCGTTCGCCTGCATGCTCGTCTCTCAAAAAACTGGGCGTTTGCCTCAGAGGCAGACGTCCACCTCTGAGGCAAACGTCCAATAGCGAAATGTACTAAAATACGGCGCATGAAAAGCGGGCAGGAAAACTGGGTCGAATCAGTCAAGAACGCGGCCTCGGGATACGGAGCCGTGGTGCTGGGCATCGTGTGCTTCTTGCTGGTGCTCGTAGTGCTCATGGCTATCGCGCGGTTCGTGGTTGGCTTGGGCCCGGGCACGGGGACAGGCGTGTAGGCCATGTGGCAACGTCTTTCATTCTACGACCTGCGCGTCATCGGCCATTACCTGGGCGCGTTGATCCTCATCGCGACCGTCGGGCTGGCGGCGCCGCTTATGGTGGCCCTCTTCTTCGGCGAATGGGCCGCGGCGGCGCGTTACCTGTTCGCAGCCGGCGTCTTCCTGATCGCGGGCTCGGCGCTGCGCTTCCTGCGCATCCAGCCGGGGCGCCTCTCGCGTCAGCAGGCATTTGCCGTGACCGGCCTTGCGTGGTTGGTGCTGGCGTTGTTCGGCGCCATTCCACTTGCAACCTCGGGACATTACGCGAACTACCTCGACGCTCTGTTCGAATCGGTATCGGGCTTCACCACCACGGGCGCTTCCATCGTGCGCGACCTCGACCACCTTTCGTACACCGACAACATGTGGCGCTTCATGATGCACCTGATGGGCGGCATCGGGTTGGTCGTCGTGGGCTTGTCGTTCGGCCTGTTCGGAAAGGGCGGCGCATCGCTGTTCTCGTCGGAAGGGCGCAGCGAGCACGTGATGCCCAACGTCGTGCAGACCGCCAACTTCATCGGTCGCATCACGCTGGTGTTCATCGCCGTGGCCACCGTGATCGTCAGCATCGTGTGCCTGTGGCTGGGCATGGATCCGGCGCGCGCGTTCCTGCATTCGCTTTGGGTGTCGATTTCGGCGTTCATGACGGCCGGTTTCGTGCCGATGAGCCAGAACATCATGTACTATCACTCCCCCGTCATCGAGACGGTGCTCGTCATCGTCATGCTGATGGGGTGCATCAACTTCACGCTGCACGCAGAAATCGTGAACGGGCGCGTGGGCGCGTTCTTCCGCGACATGGAAGTGCGCGCGGCGGTGGCGTGGCTGGCCGTGATCGTCGTCGTCGTGGCGGCGTCGCTGGCGGGCAGCCGCCTGTTCTCGGCCTTGCCGACGATGGAGCGGCGCGGACTGTTCATGATCTTCGCGGCGTTCACAACCACTGGGTTCCAGAACATCACGTCGGCGCAGCTGACCGACGCTCTTTCATCGGGCGCGTTTCTGATCTTGGCCATCCTGATGGCCGTGGGCGCGTGCTCGGGATCGACGACCGGCGGCATCAAGATCCAACGTATCGGCATTCTGGTGAAATCGATCGTGACCACGCTGAAGGAGGCGATTTCGCCCGACTCGGCGCGCGTCGTGTCTTCGTACCAGCACATCGGTCGACGCCCTGTGACGCCGGCGCTTGTACGCGAGGCGACGACCGTTTTGCTGCTGTACAGCATCACGTACATCATCGGCGCGCTGGCCGGCATCGCGAGCGGCTACGAGGCGTCGCAGGCGATCTTCGAGTCGGTGGCGATGGCGTCGAACGGCGGCATCACGTCGGGCATCGTCGTGCCGGGCATGTCGTGGCCGCTGGAGCTGTTCTACCTGTTCGAGATGTGGGCCGGACGTCTGGAATTCGTGACGCTGCTAGCGTTGCTCGTTCAGATCGTCGTGTCGATAACGCCGACCGGCTTCGCGGGCTGGATGCACGCGCGCCGCGAGCGCAAAGCGCGACGGAGGGCCGAATAACATGAACGCCCGCACTCCGCATAGCGTCGGTGCAAACCCGGACGTTCTGCTTCGAGCCGGACGTCCGGCTCGAAGCAGAACGTCCGGGTTTTTGGCGGCGTTGGCGTTGGCGCTGGCGCTGGCTTTTGCGCTTCCGGACTTGGCGCTGGCCGAAGAAGCCGACAACAACGTGATCGACCCGGCGCAGCGCGCGGACAACTCGTTCATTTACGACACGACCATCGAATCGCTGTTCGAGCAGGCATCGCTGTACGACAATCGCACGGTGCAGATCGTCGGCGAGGTCGTGGGCGACCGCATCGAAACGAACAACGGCACCGGCAACTGCTGGGTCATGCTGACCAGCATGGATGAAGACAATTCCAACAGCATCTCGGTGCTGCTGTCCGCCGAGCAGGCGAACCAGATCGACCATTACGGGCGCTACGGCGTGACGGGCACGACGTTGCAGGTGCGCGGCATCTACCACCAGGCCTGTGGCGAGCACGACGGCCTGCCCGACCTCCATGCGGCCAACTCGTCGGTGCTGGCAAAGGGCATCGAGCATCCCGATCTGCTGGAACCGGTCAATTTCCTGCCCGGCATCGCGCTGATCCTGCTCGGTTTGGGGCTGGTGGGCGCCTACATGTTCGCCCGCGAGCGCATGCGATAGCGTCTGGAGGCAGCTCTGAAAGGGACCGTCGTCAAGCTGGATCGCGGGTTTCCGCTGGTGAAATGCACTTCTGACGCGGGGGAAAGCGCTTCTGCAGACCCCGGCGCAACGGGCGAGATGCTGTTGCGCTGCGAACACGCCACCGCCCTGGTGAAGGGCGAGCGCGTGCGGGCCGTGATCGGCGACGTCGTCGAAGTCGAGCTGCCGGAAGGGCACGACAAGGGCATCATCGTGGACATCGCGCCACGGCGGACGTCGTTCGTGAGGCGCGATCCGGCCGAGCGCACCGCCTCGCAGGTGCTGGCGGCGAACTTCGACCTGGTCATCGTGGCAGAGCCGATTGTGGGGCTGAACCGGCAGCGGCTCGAACGCGAGCTGGTGCTTGCGCACGAAACCGGCGCGGACGTGGCGGTGGTGCTGACGAAATCCGACCTGGCCGATGGCAACGAGGCTGCTGCCGTTGTGAAGGACGTTTCCGACTTGGCCGGGCGCGATGTTGCAGTGCTGGCCGTTTCCACCGATGACCCCGATTCCGTGGAACGCGTGCGGGACCTGGTGGGACCCGGGTCGGTGGCCGTGCTGATCGGCAAGAGCGGCGTGGGGAAATCGAGCTTGGTGAACCTGCTCGCCGGCGCCGAGGTGCAAGACACCGGCGAGGTGCGCGAACGCGACGGAAAGGGGCGCCACACGACTGTCGACCGCGTGATGGTGGAGCTGCCGGGTGGAGGCTGCGTCGTGGACATGCCCGGTGTGCGCGGCCTGGGGCTGTGGGATGCCGACGCCGGGTTGGGTGCAGCGTTTTCCGACATCGAGGAGTTGGCCGCCTCGTGCCGCTTCCGCGATTGCTCGCACGTCGACGAGCCCGGCTGCGCCGTGTTGGCCGCTGTCGCCGCCGGCGAGCTGGCCGAAGCGCGCCTGAGATCGTATCGGACGCTTTCCGCCGAGATCGCCGACGTGCGCGCCCGCCGCGACGAGGCACGCCACCTGCGCGGGGAGAAGGCCTCCGACCGCAAGAAGAGGCGCCGGCGGTAACGATTGCAGGACGTCTTGGTTCGCCGACGCTGGCATGCGGGGGTCGGACATCGTCGGCATTTTGTGCTTGGGGAGAATTTACTTGCCTGCACGAATGGGTGCGGTATACTTTCTATCTGCTGCGCGCGTGCGCGGCGTTCGAACTGGTTTGGAGGGATGTCCGAGCTGGCCGAAGGAGCACGATTGGAAATCGTGTATACGCCAAAAGCGTATCCGGGGTTCAAATCCCCGTCCCTCCGCCATTTTAACCAGTTCGATTTCACCTCGCGGAGAGGTGGCAGAGCGGTTGAATGCGGCGGTCTCGAAAACCGTTTTACCGGTGAACCCGGTAACCAGGGTTCGAATCCCTGCCTCTCCGCCATTTGTTATTAGCGCCCCTACCTGGGGCGTTTTGCTTTTCTGGGGGTGTTACACGGATTCGAACCGATGAGGTCGGAGGCCGTTAAGCGGAATGCCCAGTGGGCATTCCGTAGGCCGACGGGCGGAGCGCTTCAGCGCGGAGCCGTTATTTCGCGAAGCGAAATGGAATCCCTGCCTCTCCGCCATTAACGATTAGCGCCCCTACCTGGGGCGTTTTGCTTTTTCGGGAGCTGTGCTGTCGGACGCTCTGCTTCGAGCCGGACATCCGGCTCGAAGCAGAGCGTCCGGGTTTTAGTCGGTGGGGAGGAAGCTTTCGGCAGTGCCTTCGGCTATGGCCCGGTTGAGGGTGAAGGTGACGGTTGTACCCTCGCCCAGCTCGCTTTCGACTTCCATGCTCGAACCGGGGCCGAAGTAGCCGTTGATGCGGTCCTTCACGTTCTTCACGGCGATGCCGAGGCCGGTGTCGGATTCCTTGCTCATCATGCTATCCAGCGTTTCGGCATCCATGCCCACGCCGTCGTCGATGACGCAGATGATGACGTTCTCTCCGGCGAATTCACCGGTCACGCGCACAGTCAGCTTGCCCTCTGCGCGCATGGCATGCACAACCGAGTTCTCCACAAGCGGCTGGATCATGAACGAGGGCACGAGCAGGGTGTTCATCTCCTCGGGCACGCTGATCTCCAGCTGCAGGCGCTCCTCGCCGAAGCGGGCGACCTGGAACGAAACGTAGCGTTCGACCTGCTTGAGCTCGCGTTCGAGCTCGATAAGGTCTTCGGAGTCTTCCAGCGTCGAGCGGTAGAAGGCGGCGAAGTCGCGGAGAAGCTCGCGCGCTTTGACAGGGTCGGTGCGGATGAGCGACGCGATGGTGTTGAGCGTGTTGAACAGGAAATGCGGGTTGATCTGCGCTTGCAGGGCCTTTAGCTCCATGCTCGTGGCCAGCTGCGTTTGCTCTTCCAGCGCATTGGCGGCCATTTGCGTGGACAGCAGCTCAGCAAAACCATGGGCGACCGATTCCTGTGTCTGGTTGATTTGGCGTTCGCGGCGATAGTAGAACTTCAGCGTGCCCTCGATGGTGCGGCCGATGTAAAGCGGCTGCACGATGGCGGCGTTGATGCGCGCGGACGACATGGGCAAGCCGCCGATGTCGTCGATGCGGCGCAGGACGCGCGGCTGGCCGTCGGCGATGGTCTCGTGCGTGGCGGTGGTGCGGATGGGCGTGCCAGCTTGGTTGTTCTCGGCGTTGTAGCCGGCGTATCCCAGGATGACCTCGCGGTCGGTAATCGCAACGGCAATGGCGGGCGTGGCGGGCAGCAACAACTCGCAAATCTGCTGGGCGGCTTCTTGCGTGAGGCCTTGCTGGCTTGCCTCGAGCATCTTGCTGGCCAAGTTGAGGAGCTCGTCGGACTGGCGCGCGGCGTGCTCATCGGGGTCGAGGACAAGCCACATGAACATGGCGACTGCGAGCGTGAAAACGATGCCGGTGAGCAGCTGGAAGGCGGTACCGCCGATATCGAACGTGGTGTAGATGAGCTCCGCAATGCCCGACGTGACGATGACAATCGCAAGCGCGATGAGGTAGAACATCTTGTTTTGTGCACTGGGAAGGCCCATGCGGCAATCCTTTCTGCATGCGCCGGATTCGCAGGGCAAAGCGATGAAACCGGGGTCGCTGCTCCCCCATTATACGAAAAGGGCGAGCTCCTTGACGACGAGGAGGACAGCGCCAACGGCCAGGAAGACGGCGAAGACGAGGCGCAGCGTGCGTTCGGGGACACGCGAGACGAGACGCGCACCCAGGTAGGCACCGGGGATGGTGCCGACGGCGGTGGCGATGCCTGCGAGGTAGTCGATGTTGCCGAGCACGCCTTGCGTGATGGCGCCGGGAATGGCGAGGAGCATGATGGCGAGAAGAGACGTGCCCGACGCCAGCTTCATGGGAATGTTGAGCCATGCCAGCATGAGCGGCACCATGAGGAAGCC
This sequence comes from uncultured Coriobacteriaceae bacterium, assembly GCA_902788545.1. Lineage (GTDB taxonomy): Bacteria > Actinomycetota > Coriobacteriia > Coriobacteriales > Eggerthellaceae > UBA9715. Next base: position 2,052 of record CADAKR010000024.1, on the reverse strand, counting down.
TCCGCCGAGACCGACATATCCCGAGGCAACACCGGTGACAAGGCCGATGGCCACACCTTGGGCAAGCTGCTTGGAGGTGAGGGACGGCGGCTGGGGAGGTGCCGAGCTGGCGGGAGCAGCTGCGTTTCCGGAGGCACTGGCGCTCCCCTTCCCGTTGGCCTTGGGAAGGGCCCGCACCTTTTGAATCATGTTGAAAGAGGAATAGGCGATGACGATTGCGGCTGCAAGCATGACTGCCCAGCTGGGCGATTGGCTGGCGAGCCACACGCCGAGCGGCGAGGTGCAGGCGCCGCCGATGCCGAGCGCCAAGCCGAGTTTGGGAATGCACGTTTTGCGGCGCAGATGCGTGATGAGGCCGGAAATCGATGTCGGGATGATGGTGAACAACGAGGTGGCGGTGGACGCGATGGCGCTCATGCCGAAGGCAAGGCGGTACATCGGCACCATGATCGTGCCGCCGCCGACGCCGAGCAAGCCTGACAGCACGCCGATGAACACGCCGAGGATTGCCGCCGCTATGGCTGTGATTGTCGCTGTCATGGCGCCATTGTAGACGATTGGGCGCGCGGCTTCGAGCTGGATGCCCACTGGGTGTTTACCGAGGGCGCCCGATTCGGCGCGTTGCTTGCATAGCGGGGGTTCGCTGAATTGGACGATTGCCTCTGAGGCGGGTGCCCAATTGTGAGAAAAGCCCCGCTCGCCGATGCGAACGGGGCCCTGAATGCGGTGCTTGCTTGGGCAGCTCTACTGAGCGCTCTGGCTGCTAGCCGATTCGGCGGAGGCAGAGGCGGACTCGGCAGAAGCAGAAGTGGCGGAAGCGTCGGCGTCGCTGCTGGCGGCCGACTCGCTGCTGGCAGCTTCGGCGGAGGCGGACTCGGCAGAAGCGCTTGCAGCTTCCCCGCTCGTGGAGGCGGCGGCCGCGCTCGACGTCTCGTACTTGCTCATGTCGACGTTGTAGGGCACGTCCTTCGGCATCGGGTTGATGACGATGTCGGCCTTCGCACGCAGGTCCTCGAGCCATGCGGTGTAATCGCTGTTCGCGCGCACCGACGAAGCCATGCTCTTGATGGTCTCCTGGAAGTCGGCGGGAATCTGGTCGAGGCTCGTGACCTCCTCGGGCGCGTGATAGACATCGGTGCACTTGATGATGTGGATGCCGTACTCGGTTTCCACGAGGCCGCTGACCTGGTTGACCTCAAGGCCGTCCAGCGCTTCCTGGTAAGCGGTTACAAACGTAGTCGCGCGATCCCAGCCCACGTCGCCGCCGTTATCCTTCGAGCTATCGTCGGAGTACTGCTTGGCGGCATCGGCGAAGTCGAGCGAGCCGGAGTTAATCTGGTTCAGCACGTCCTGCGCCTTATCGCGAGCAGCCTGCATGGCGGCTTCGTCGGTCGTGTCTTCCACCTTGAACAGGATGTGCGAGGAGCGCTTCGCGCCATCGTAATAGCTGGCGTAGGTCTTGGCCGACTCGAGGTAGTCCTCGTCGGAGACCTTGGCGTTTTCCTCGAAGTGCGTGCCGACGTGCTGCTGCAGCAGCGACGACTGAATGCTTTCGCGATAGGAGTCCTCGGTGAAGCCGGCTTCCTCGAGCGCCTTCTTCCAGGCCTCGTCGTCGTTGAAGTTGGCCTTCATGGATTCGACGTAGGTGTCGATTTCGGAGCTTTCGATCTTCACGCCAAGATCGGCAGCGCCCTGCTTCACGAGCTCTTGGTCAGCGAGCGAGTTGATGATCTGCTCGCGGACGCTTTCAGGCGTCATGCTGTTGCTGGCGAGGAACTGGCCCCATGCGTCCTGGTCCTCGAGGCCCGATTGGGTGCGAACCGTCTGGATGGTGTCGGTGACCTGGGATTCGGGAATGGCGGTGCCGTTTACCGTAGCCGCCGTGCCGCCCGTACCGCCAGCGTTGTTCTGGCACGCGACAAGACCAAATGCGCTGGTCGCCGTGATGGCGGCGATTGCGGCAGTGGCGAAGAGCTTGGGAAGTTTGTGGGACGAGTGGTTCATGCTGCATCTCCTATTGCGACGAATGCCGTGAGCTATTGTCGGATAGCC